>JBEKMC010000060.1:0-22799 GCA_050008715.1 Acidimicrobiales bacterium
GCCGAGCACGTGAACCCGTCGGCGGAGGACGACGACACGTAGGTCAGCCCGGCCGGCAGCGTATCGGTGACCGTGATCGGCCCGGCCGCATCGGACGGGCCGTGATCGGTGACGGAGACGGCATAAGTCCCCTGGGAGCCGGCAACGAGTGCGCCCACGAGCGACTTCGTCAGTGACAGCGAGGTGACGGTGTCGACGGGGTCGCTCGTCGAGCCGGTCGCCGTTGCGGGATTGCCGGATGCGTCCGGCGTCGGCGTGGTGGCCGTGGCCGAGTTGAGGACGGAACCGGTCACATCGGAGGCGACCGCCACCGTGAGGTCGAGCGAGATCGTCTGGCCGTTCGGGAGGCCGACGTCATCGGGGGTGGCGCACGTGACGACTTGGCCGATGGCCGAGCACGTGAAACCACCGGCCGACGAGGACGAGACATAGCTCAGCCCGGTCGGCAGGTCGTCGGTGACCGTGATCGGTCCGGCGGCATCCTGCGGGCCGTTGTCGGTCACCGAGATGACATAAGTGGCGTTGGTGCCCGCCAGCAACGAAGTGCTGAGCAGGGACTTGGACAGCGACAGTGACGTGATGGCTTGCGAGACCGTGCTCGTGGCACTGACGCTGTAGGCGCGCCCCCCGGCAGCCGTTCCCCCCGGGATGCTCGAAGCGGTGAGCGTCGCCGTGTTCGTATAGGTGGCGCCACCTGCGACCGCAGCGTTGATGCTGGCGGTATAGGTCAACTCCTGTGACGCCCCCGGCGCCAGCGGTGACAGATCCCACGTGATCGTCGACCCGGAGAGGACTCCCCCACTCGAGATGCTGGACGGGTCCACGGTCATGCCGGTCGGGACGGCGTCGGTGACGACGGTGGCGTACGCCGTCGAGACATTCGGCCCGGTGCCGTTTGCAACAGTGACTTGGAACGGGATCGGCGTGCCCGGCGGCACGATGTCGGCACCGCTGTGGGCCTTCGTGATCGACAGGGCCGGCTCGACGACGGTGGCCGTAGCGCTGGCCTCGATCACGGCGCTGTTGCCGGTCCAGTTCAGCACGGCGAGGTTGACGAGCGCCGTCGGGACCGACGACGTGTTGCCGGGAGTGTCGATCACGACTGCCGAATAGGTGAGGGTGATCGTGGCGACCGAGCCGTTCGCCACGGGCGTGCCGAGGTCCCAGGTGAGCTGGGCACCGGGTGAGCTCGGGCCGGTGAAGGTCGGGGCAAAGCCGGGGCAGTCACCGCCCGCCGCCAGCGTGCAGGTAGCCGATACCGGGGCGACCGAGCCAAGGCCGGCTGGCAGGGTGTCCACGACGGTCCCGCTCGGCAACGAGAGGCCGTCAGGGACGGTGACGACGACGGTGTAGGTGATCGTGTCGCCGATCGAGGCCTGTGAATGCGGGTTGTCGGGGGCGCCCACGGTGGTCTGCAGCGACTTCGAGAGCGTCGGTCCCCCGACCAGAATTGACGTGCTCGCCTGCCCGCTGTAGGTGCGTGCGCCTGCGCCCGGAACACTGGTGGCGCTGTAGGAGGCGGTGTTCGTGAGGGTGCCGTTCGCCGGGGCGCTCGTGAGCTCACCGTCGTAGGTCAACACGGCGGATGCCCCTGGCGCGAGTGAGGCGAGGTTCCAGGTGATGGTTCCACCCGACAACGTGCCACCGTTGGAGATATCCGTGGCCGTCATCCCGCTCGGGAGCGGGTCGGTGACCGTCGTGTTGTAGGCCGTCGAGACGTTGACGCCGGAGCCGTTCGCCACCGTGATCGAGAACGGGATCGGGGCGGAGCCGTCGAAGGGGCCCGTCCCGGTGTGGGTCTTCGGTTCACGAGGTGGGTGGGGCTCGGCGTCGCCGAGTTGCCGACGACGTTGGCCACCTGTGCCGAATAGGTCACCGTGATCGTGGCGAGCCCGCCGCTGGCGTCAGGGCTGCCGAGGTTCCAGACCGTCGGGTCGGCCGGTGCGGCCGGGCCGGTGAAGCTCGGGGAGAAGCCGGGGCAGGCGCCGCCGGCGACCACGCAGGTGGCCGTGCCGGCCGTGACGTTCACGAGGCCGCTCGGCAGCTGGTCGGAAATGGCAGCCGACGGCAGGGCGATGCTCTCGGGGATGGTGACGGTGACGGTGTAGGTGATGACGTCGCCGACAGAAGCCTGGGTGAGCGGGTTGTTGGGTGCGCCGATCGTGGTGTGCAGCACCTTGGTGATCGTCGGCAAGGACACCGTGACGGTGGTCGACGACGTCTTTGTGTAGGTGCGGGCTCCGGCACCGGCGACGCTCGTTGCCGACAAGGTGGCGGTGTTGGTGAAGCTCTGGCCGGGCAGGGCACCGTCGTTGATCGTGGCGGAGTAGCCGAGTGTGTCCGAGGCGCCCGGGGCCAAGTTGGCGAGGGTCCAGGTGATCGTGTTGCCGGAGAGCACGCCGCCGGCCGTGATGCTGGCGGACACGACGGTCATGCCGGGGGGCACCGGGTCGGTGACCGTCGTGTTGTAGGCCGTCGAGACGTTGACGCCGGAGCCGTTCGCCACCGTGATCGAGAACGGGATCGGGGCGGAGCCGTCGAAGGGGCCCGTCCCGGTGTGGGTCTTCGCACCGACAGTGGAGCGACGGCCGGCGCCGTGTTCAAGGTGGTGCCCGTCAGGGACAGCCACGACAGCACGGCGCTGTTGGGAAGCTGCGTGGCGGTCGGAGTCGCCGAGTTCCCGACGACGTTGGCGACGACGGCCGTGTAGACGATCGTCACGGTCTCTGCGGCCGCCGTGCCGGTGAGGCTGCCCAGCGTCCACGTCACCTGTTGCCCGCTCACGGACGGGACCCCGGGGTCGAAGCCGGGGCAGGTGCCGCCTGGATCGCCGGCCACGGTGCAAGTCGGCGCGCCGGGGACGATCGACGTGAGACCGGCGGGAAGGGTGTCGGTGACGTCCGCGCTCGGAAGCGAGAGGTCGGCGGGAAGGGTGGCGATGACCGTGTATGTCACCGTGTCGCCGATGGATGCCTGATCGGTGTCGTTGTTCGGCGATCCGATGGTCGTGACAAGCGCCTTGGCGATCGTGGCCTTCTGCGTCGAGACCGAGCTACTCGCTTGTTTGGAGTAGGAGCGCCCGCCGCCGGCGATGCTCGTGCCGGAGAGTGTCGCTGTGTTCGTGAAGCTCGAGCTTGCCGGCGTGCCGACGGCGATCGAGGCCGAATAGGTGAGCGCCACGCTCTGGCCGGGGGCGAGGTTGCCGAGCGTCCAGGTGATCGTGTTGCCCGTGATCGTGCCGCCGCCGGAGATCGAGGCGACGACCACGTTCAGCCCGGCCGGGACGACGTCGGTCACGGTGGCCCCGTACAGCGTCGAGGCGTTGGGGTCGCTCGCGACCGAAGCGTTCGAAGCAGTAACGGTGTACGGCACGAGTGTGCCAGGGCTCACGACGGACGGGCCTGTGTAGGACTTCGTGATGCTCGGGTCCGGCTCGACGACGCCGACGTCGGCGGCGGCTGTCAGGGCGGGCATGGCGACGCCCCCGACACCGGTGCCTGCCGGGTAGTCGTAGTTGTCGTACTGGAGCTTGGCGGTGTTCGGGATGACCGTGCCGCCGGAGTTCCCGCCGACGTTCTCGACGACTGCGGACCACGAAAGGGTGACGAGGAGCGGTGGCGACGCAGGAGGCACGGTGACCCCACCACTCGAGGTGCCCGCAAGCGTCGCCGTGACCACGCCACCCGTGGTGGTGATGACGAAGTTCGAGCTCGAGACCGATCCGTCGCCGCCGGAGACCGAGACGGCAGGGCTGCCGGCGGTCAGCTGCAGTCCAGACGGCACGGGATCGCTGACGACCATCTGGTAGGCGCTCGTCCCGGCAGGGATCGTCGCCTTGACGACATAGTTGACGGTGTCGCCGATGGAGGCCTGATCCGTGTCGTTGTTCGGCGCCCCGACCGTCGTGGTGAGACTCTTCGTCAGCTGGGCGTCAGGTGTCGTGACGAACGCCGTGTCGTCGGCGGCCGGGATGTTCGGCGTCGGCGTGACGGTCGGGTCGATGTTGTCGGCCGGATAGTACGTGTGCGTGTTGCCGCCATTGTCGACGGTCTGGAACGAGCGGACTCCGGCATCGTTCGTGAGGGTGTCGCCGGCGACGACCACGGCGGGAACGAGCATGTCGTAGGTGAGTGGCCCGATCGAGCCGCCCGGCCCTACCGGTCCGACTGTCCACTCGATCGTCGGCGCGCCGTTTGCGATCACGCAGCTCCCGCCGTTGCTGATGTTCGAGATCGAGGTACAACTCGTGATCTGAGACGGCAGCACGTCCCATACTTGGACGGCGCTCGCCGCCACGAGCCCGGTGTTGGTGGCGTCGACCCGCCACGTCACCGTGTCGCCGGCGACGACCTGTTCGCCGTCGGTGCCTGGGGGGTTTCCTCCCGCCGGGGACCCGTCGATCTTGTAGACGCCCTTGGAGAGCGCCATCACCGGGGTGGCAAGCGTGTACCCGGCGAGGTCGCGCAGCGACGTGGACTGACCGGCAGTATTGAGGGACGTGAATTTCGCCAGGTTGCCGGTGAGGTCGGCCGTCGTGGTCGGAGTACCCGCGAGAACCGAGTAGACGATGTCGAACACTTCGCCGCGCTGCACGTACAACGGCGGGTTCCCACTCGTCGAAGTCCCAAAGGTCCATGTGAGCTGTGGAGCGCTCGTCGCGAGCGACACGTCGGCGGCCGGCAAGGTGTTGCCCGATCCGCTGAAGACCGTCGTGGCGTTGTTGTCGAAGGTCGAGCCGAGGGGCAGATAGTCGCGAAGCACGGCGTCACGGGTGCTCGCGTCCGACGGGAATGTAACCGTCAACCGGAAGCACACGTGGTCACCGGCGCCGTACACGAGGTCCGTGCCGGTGTCGTGAACATAGGTGGCGTTCTCGCAGAAGTCAGGAGCCGCGCCGACGGTGCCCGGGACAGAGATCTCCTTCTCGAGCACCGGGCTCGACGTGGTGATACCCGCAGCATCCGTCTCGACTTCTTCGTCGAGCGTGATCGGATCCGGGCTGGGGTCGTCGGCGCCGAAGATCGGCTCAGTCGAGCCGTCGAGGGTGGCGACGTTCTTGAACGAGTCGCCGGCGAGCGTCGGGGCCCCGCTTGCATACGTCGGAAGACCGAGCGTGACGAGCGTGATCGTGTCCGTGCCGTTCTGGACAAGTGAGCCGAGGTCAAAGGTGACGACGTAGCTCCCTTCGCTGCCCGACACGGTCCCATCCACGCCGTTCGAGCTGGTTCCCGCCGTCCCGCCCGCGGGTGCACAGGACGCTGAGCTCGTGTTCACGACCGGGCAGAGCCCGTCGGGAAGGTCGTCGGCGACGACGAGCGCGCTCGCGCTGCGGTACTCGCTCGTCTGCACCGTGAGAGTCCAGGTGTTGTAGCTGCCTTGCGAGAATGCGTTCGGGGCCACGGTCTTGAGGATGCGCGCGTCGACGGAGAGCACGGTCGTCGACGCGTGCTCGACGACCGGATTGCCGGAGCCGGTAGCGAAGGTGCCGGTGTAGCCGCCGCTGGCGGTGGAGTAGCTCGTGAGGGACGCCGGCGTAGCCGGGGCCGTGGTGACGGCGCCGTTGTTGTTGTCCAGGTTGGCCTCGTCCCAGTTCGCAGGAGGCGTTGCCGGCTGGTCAGGAAACGAAGCGGTGTTGGCGAACAACGTGATGCCGGCCTGATATGGGAAGTTCTTTGTCTGACCCGTGCTGAGGTCGATACCGGTCCACGTGACGACCGTGTAGACACCCGCGGGTGAGCCGGTTCCCGCCTGGCCGGCCGTGAGCGTCGCCGTCGAGACCGTCGCCGGCTGCGTGCACGTGCCCGCCGGAGCGGGCGTGGCCGACAGCGAAGGAGCGCCGGGATACTCGCGGCCTGATGTGCCGCCCAGCCCGCTGAAGGCTGCCGGGGTGTTGTCGACTCCCCCACAGCCGAGAAACTCGAGATCCGCCGGCAGATAGGCGGTGAGCGTGATGCCGTTCGTGGCCGCCACGTCGTTGTTCTGAAGCTCGAGGTTGTACGTGGTGACGTCGTCGTGGACGCCGCGCAGCTCCTCGCCCTTCGGAGCGTTGTTCGTGTGCGTCAGGACATAGGCGGCAACTTGGACGACGCTCGTCGAGGTGGCCGTCGTGTCGAACGATCCGGGCACGACGGCGCCGGTCGGGCCGAACTGCGGAACGGTACGCGGGTCGCTCGACCCGTAGAGAGCTTCGCCGATCGTGAAGCTCGATCCGACGAGGACGGAGGGATCGAGCTGGATGCCGAAGCTGAGCGACTCTGTGCTGCTCGGCTCGACGTCGACGGCGTTCTGCCACACGAGGGTGGTCTCGCCGATTGACGGTGAATTCGCGAAGACGCTCGGAACGCCGAAGGAGGCCGGCGAGGAGGAAGCGGCCACGTAGGAGACGTTGGCGGGCAATACGACCTGATAGCTGACGTTGTAGACGGGGACGGTGCCCGGGTTGGCGGCGGCCAACGTGTAACTCGCAGACGTTCCGGCGAGCATCTGGGCGCTGCCGGAAGGTGTCAGGGTCAGCTCCGGCGTAGCCGCTTCGGCGGCGCGGGGCGCGGCGAGGATCGCCGGCAGCTGCAGGCCGAGCACGAGCAGGAGCGCGAGGAACACGGCCGCCCGCAGCGTCCGGGCGCGCCGGTGTGCCGGACGTCTCAGGCCAAGGCCTCGCATGATGGTCCTTTCAGGCTGTGACCAATGTGACCAATGTGGTCAGCGTGAATCTAGACCCTGACGGCGTCGTCGCTCCGGATTTCCCGAATCCGCCTCACGGCACGCGCACGGACTGAATGAGCAGCTCACCGTGAACCGCCACGAGCTCGAACGATACGTTGGGAGACGAGAGGGTGACCGACACGACCGAGTTGCCGCGGACGTGCTCGGTCACGTCGGTGTCGAGGCTGTTGGACCACGTGGACGCGGGCATGGCGAGCCCGGGTACCGCCAAGTCGCGCCACCAGGTCGCGTGTTGCCGGGCGATCACTTTCTCGGCGCCGATATAGGACTCGAGGGCGACCGCTTCGAGGTCGAGACTCGCCGGCCCTTGCCGGAAACCGGCGGAGGGAGAACCCGTCACATACAGAAAACCGACGAGCACTCCACTGCCTTGTAGTTCGAGACCTTCGGCGCGTAGGCCGGCGGGAGCCGGCACGCCGACCCTCGCCGTGACCTCGGAGATCCGGGACGTGGCCCGCACCGCGATCGTCGAGTCGAGCGACGTCAGCAGCACGAAACGTTCCGGTGTGTAGAAAAGCGCGTCGGTCGGGTAGCACGTGATGAGCGCGAGCCCCCGCCCGTTCGCAGGTGGCTCGATGGGTGCACCGGGCTCGAGAATCTCGTGGCCGGTGACGGTGAAGGTGAGCTCCCGGCAGTTCTCGATGAAGGACACGACGGCGCCACGCCTCAGCCTGTCGATCTCCGAGAAATAACTCACGTCATGCGACTCGAGCACGCTCTCGCCAAGGCTGCCGGGCCACGGCGATGCCGGGTCGTGCCCGGCAGCAATCGCGAGCACGTTGTCAGAAAGTCCCTGCAGGACCGGCGCCGTCATGTGCAGCGACGCGATCGCGACCACACCAGCCGCAACGGAGGACGTACCGGACAACGGCTGCTTGACGCAATCCGCCGCCACCGCGCCGCGCCGTTCCAGCGACGGGAGGGAGGCGTTCGTCACGAGACGTTGGCCCGCGGTCGCCGAGCGATGGTTCCACCACAGCGGATAGGCCACCCCAGCAGCGGCTGCGAGCAGGAGCACGATCCCGGCCGCCGAGAGCGCGCCCGAGAAGAGCCGCCTCCTCGTCGGCGAACGGCTCACCTGCTAGCTCGGGACGGCGGACGCCTGGTTCGAGGCAGCCCCGATACCGCCGACGTTGATGGCTTTCACGATGAAGTAGTACCGGTGGCCTTTCTTGAGGCCGGTCACCACGAACGTCAAGGCATGCGTGGACAGCGGCGAGGCGTTGACCGGCTTGCCGCTCTCGTGATGAGATGCCGTACCTTCGAAGACGTCGTACCCGGTGACGGCGCTGCCGCCGTCCGACGGCGGGGCTTTCCAGGAAAGCGTGACCTTCAGCCTCCCGCCGGTCGCCTTCAACGAGGTGGGTGCACCGGGAGTCTTGTAGATCACACCCCATGACCACGTGTCGTCGAGCGAGGGATACCCGGAGAAGACAAGGAGCTGGGCGGTGCTCGCGTCGTAGGCCATCGTGGCGGCCGATCGCGCCGGGGGCGACTTCGACGGTGTGAGCTTGGTCCAGGTCGTACCGCTCCAAGCCCAGGTGTCGTTGAGGTTGCCGGCGTGATAGCCCCCGAACAGCACAAGCTGTCCAGTCGCGTCGTCATAGCCCATCGAGGCACTGTCCCGGATGCTTGGGCTATGGGCGGGCGCCGACTGCACCCACTTCGTGCCGTTCCATGTCCAGGTGTCGGCGAGGTCGGTCCCGAGAACGGTGCTACCGCCGAAGAGCACGATGTCATGACGAGCAGGGTCGTATGCCATCGCGGCGGTGTCCCGCGCCCCGAGAACGTTCGTGGACACGGACGCGTCCTTCCACTTCGCGCCGTTCCAAGTCCAGGTGTCGCCAAAGAAGGTACGGGTGTTGGGGTCCTCGCCGCCGAAGAGCACGAGCTGGCTCGTCGTCGCGTCGTAGGCCATGGACGCGTAGGCGCGGGCCGACGGGCTGGAGGCCGGATGCAGCTCGGTCCAGGTCGTCCCGTTCCAGGTCCAGGTGTCGTTCAGCTCGCCGTTGCCGCCGAGCCCTCGCTCTGTCTCAACACCGCCGAAGAGCACCAGCTGGCCGCTCGCGGCGTCGTACGCCATCGACGCGCCAAGCCGGGCAGACGGGCCGTGGGCGGGCGTCACGTCGGCCCACCCGCTTCCCTTCCAGACCCACGTGTCACCGAGGGGGTTGAGGCTGTTGCCCCCCCCGCCGAAGAGCACGATCTCGTGCGCCTTGGGGTCATAGGCCATCGACCCGTATTCACGGGCAGGGGGCACGTCGTGCGACGAGAGCAACCTCCACGTCGGCGCGCTGGACAGGTCGATCCGGCCACCAGTGGCGCCGGCGGCAATGGCGTTCTGAGCAGTTGCACCGACGGTGACGAGGACGAGCCCCATTCCCGCTAACACGCCGAGGAACCGGCGAGAGCCCGAGCGGGACCGCTTGGCACTGTGTGATTTCGACACCAACGACATCGGCCGCCTCCTCGTGTGAACGCCGGACAGCTTCGCACAGCCAACCGCTGCGCACGGAAGTATCCGCAGATGTAGGGCATCATCATCCTCGGGACTGATGCGGTCGTGCGATGTAATGGCTACGGTCGGCCATATGCCTTCAGCGAATGCGGCGGGCGGGGTACAGCGACCGCCGCTTCTCTATGAGTTCTGACGGCGGTCGTCGCCGCCCGGCGGCCGGGCAGCGTCCCTCGCCCAGATGTCGGTCATCGGGGCGCTGTCAGGGCGCCCCGCTCCTGCGAGGTCCGTGCATCGCTCCGCCTATCCGGGCGTGGCCGCCCTCGGTGGCGGCCTCGTTCTGCTGGCAATGGCCGGCGGCGCTCACGGCGGCGACAGCATCGAGCTGCCGGTCGGGATCCTCGCTACGGCGGTCGGGCTGCTGCTGCTGGCTCCGCTCACGCTCAACGCCTTGTCGGTGAACGCCTCCCGCGCACCTGTGGCGGCCCGCATCGCTATGCGGGATCTGTCCCGTTACCGGGCGCGCTCGGCTTCCGCCCTTGCGGCTACAAGCCTGGCGGTCCTCATCGCCATGATGATCGCCGTCGTGGCGACCGGTCGTTACGCCGACGTCCTCGACTACTTCGGGCCGAACCTCCCGTCGAACGAGTTGGTCGTGTACGCGCCGGCGAGCTCATCGGGAAACGTGAGCGGCACCGGCGTCACCGCACCGAAGCTGGCAGCGTTCGACGCTCGCGTCGCGATCGTGGCGGCATCGGTCGGCACCCACGACGTCCTGCTGCTCGACGGGACGGCCGACGCTGCCCTCGTGCAGTCCGGACCCCACGGGGCGAACAACTCGGGATCGGTGTACGTCGCCACACCGGCACTCCTGCGCCACTACGGAATCGATCCCAGTGCGGTCCGTCCCACGACCCTCCTCGTGACGTCACGTCCCGGGCTCGAGGAGCTGTCAGGCCTACAGCTGCTGCACGGCGACCTTCAGTCGCCCACCGCGAACATCCTGGCGCTCGACAACCCGAGCGTGCAGACCTTCAGCCAGCTGCCCACCGACACGTCCGATCCGAACCTGCTCGTCACCATGTATGCCGTGCAGAAGTTCCAGCTTCCGGTCGTTCCGACCGGCTGGATGATCCAGTCGAGCCGCCCGCTCACGAATCTGCAGATCAACACCGCACGGCAGGTCGCCGCCGGTGCCGGCATGAGCATCGAGGTGAAGAACGACGATCCGTCCCTCGACCAGCTTCGCAACTACGCCAGCTTCGCCGGCATCCTCGTGGCCCTCGGCGTACTGTCGATGACCGTCGGGCTCATCCGCAGTGAGTCGGCCGGCGACCTCCGCACGCTGACCGCGGCCGGCGCCAATCGCCGGACGCGCCGGGCACTGACAGCGGCAACCGCTGGCGCCCTCGGCCTGCTCGGCGCGCTCACCGGTACGCTGGTTGCCTACCTCGACGCGGCGGCGTACTTCGGGGCTCAATTGAGCTCTCGGCTGAACCACGTGCCGACGTTCGACATCCTCGTCGTGCTTGTCGCCATGCCGCTCGCCGCCGCCGGCGGCGGATGGCTCTTAGCAGGACGCGAGCCGTCGGCCGTCGCCCGCCAACCAATCGAGTGACCGCCGGTGGCCCCGCTATGTTGGCAGGAAGTCCAAGAGCAGGCGGTTCACGTCGTCCGGTACCTCCACCTGCATCCAGTGGCCGGGACCGTCGAGCCGCTCGTAACGCCACGGTCCCGACACCTGGGCCTCCGATCCGGTCATCTGCTGCTCGGTGAGGGCGATGTCGCCCGAGCTCCACACCCCGAGCGTGGGGGCCTGCACCTGCGGCAGCTGGATCGCCGGCTCGATGAGCGAGCGGGGATGCAGGTTCGCCCGGTACCAATTGAGGCCCGGCGTGAGCGACCCGTCGGCTTCGAGATCCTTGATGACACCCTCGATGTCGGGATGGCTGCTCCAGGACCGGAAGTTCGCCCAGTCGTCAGCGCTCAGCCATTGCTCGGCGATTCCCTCGAACTGGAACAGCAGCATGTACCACGACTTCTCCCGCTGTTCGAGTCCGGCTGCTCGAAACGAGGCCGGGTGCCCCACCGACAGAACGGCGAGATGGTCGACTCGCTCCGGCGCCACCGAGGCGACCACCCAGGCCACGGCCGCTCCCCAGTCGTGACCGACGACGTGAGCCTGCTCGACGCCGACGGCGTCGAGAACGGCGGCCACATCGGCCGCCATGAAGATCAGGCTGTAGGAATCCACGTCGGCAGGCTTGTCCGACCGCCCGTAGCCTCGTTGGTCGGGAACGATCACGCGATAGCCGGCGGCGGCCAGGGCTGCCGTCTGGCGATCCCACAGCCGCCCGCTGTCGGGGAATCCGTGCAACAAGAGCACGGGCTGGCCGTCGTCGGGACCGCTCACCTCGACGTGTATCCGTACTCCCCCACTGTCGACTTCCATGACCCTCCGTCCTCTTCTTCGGGCGTCCTCTTCGTCGCGTGATCTTCGCGGCGACACTCGTCGGACTTCTATCCGGCGAGCGCTGCCAACACCTCGGATCGCTCCGGTCCCATCGGGGCGACCTCGATTGCCATGTGCTGGCGGACGAGCGACACGAGCGTCTCGTCAGAGAAGACCTCGGCCGGAGACCGGAGCACCATCGCCACGTCGAGATTTGCCCGCAGGATGGCGCCGTCGGCCATGGCGCGGGTCTCGAGTCCCTTGATGAGGTTCCACTCCGTGTCCGCAGTCTCGTACGGTCCGCCACCGTCGATATCGGCTTGGATTTCGGCGAGGCGGTGGCGGTCGTAATTGACCGTCGAACGGAACCAAGGCTCCACGGTCTCGCTCGTCACCGACGCCCATTCCGTAGCAAGGCGAAAGGGATCGGCCTCTTGGCTGCGCCGCAGCAGATCCCTGAGCGCGACGGCATGGACGAGACCGAGGCTGGCTCCGCGACCGAGCGACGGGTTCGTGCACGCCCACGAGTCGGCCACGGCGAACACGCCCGTCGCCACCGGCGTCCCTCCGGGAGCGAAGTCGCGGACCCGATCCTCGATCTTGCCCATGAAGCTCACGGTCTCGTCGATGGGTACGCCGTCGAGCCAGTGAGCAGCCAACGGCAGCAGCTTCACGACCGACTCGAACTTCTGCGGGTCGCGCACGCCTCGTATGGCGGCGTCCCGGCTGCTGGCGGCGATCGTCACGGACCAGGTCCCGTTGTCGGCCGGCAGGGTAAGGCAGGACAGGGACTTGTAGTCCTGCCGGAGCGGGCCGAACATGGCCGGGATCGTGCCGTCCGGCGAACGAAAGTGGCGCCCGTAATAGACGAAACCCGAATCGTCCATCTCCTCGACGGTCGGCCCCGCACCGATGGCCTCCAGCCATCTCGGCAAGGGGGATCGCCGGCCGGTGGCGTCGATCACGAGGTCCGAGATGATCCGTGCACCATCTTCCAGCTCGACACCGGTGACATGGGGCACGCCGCTTCGCGCCGGGGCGCCAACGAGCAGCCCCGACACGGCGGCGCCACGGCGAACGGTGACCTTTGGCATCGCCTCGCAGGTCCGCGCCATGACCGCCTCGACCATGGCACGCCGGCCGGTCGACAGGTCGAACCGATCGTCGCCCGGGCGCCATCCGCCCTTCATCTCGTCCGGGATGTTGCCGACGACGTTGAAGTTGCAGGCTCCGGCGGCGACGAGCGCAGCGGTGACCTGCGGAAGCTCAACCTCGGCGATCGCCCGGAACCGGCTGAGGAAGAAGTGCGCCAGGCGGAACTGGTTGACCCCCTTTCGCTCCCACGAATCCCAGGCATCGAGTGGGTCAGGCGGCGATGCGACATCTCGCTCGAGCACGAGCACGTCGTGACCATCGCCGGTGAGCAGCATCGCCGTGCACAGACCCATCATCCCGCCACCGACAATCGTTACCTTCACCGTATCCCCCTGGTTACGCGAGTAGCGGCGAGCCTACAAGTGCCGCCGAGCGGCCGCAGGCAGCGGCGGCGGGCTGCGATACTCCTCCGGTGGCACGCGACACACGATCGATGGAGCGCGTGAAGTTCACCGTTGGCGATCTCACGCCCGTCGTCGCGTGCATGGCGACGCTCGCGAGCGCCGAGGACGGATGGATCAACCTGATCCCACGGATCGACGAGCAGGAGGAGAAGCCGACCTCGTTGGGTTTCTTCACGTTGTTCAGCGGCGGAGCGAGCGGACTCACGATGTGCACGTGGCTCCCGGGCGGCCGCAACCGCCGCGGGCCGACGCTGCCAAGTCTTGGCATCTCGCACGTCACAAGTCGGCGAGCTGTCGCCAGGTTGAGCTCGTTCGGCATGGGGATTCCTCCGACGTGGCGAGTCGAACAGGATCACCCTCGGCGAGGGCTCGTAATGCGCGTCCCGTTTGACGAGCCGCATGAGCAACTGCTCGCCTGGGCGATTCGGGCAGTCGGATTTTTGACCCCCGGCTCGATCCGCGGGTGGCACGCCGAGGTCTACCTACCGGAGCCGAGGTAGCGGACGTGCGTTGCAGCCTCAGGTGACGGTCAGCTTGAACTTCTTCGTCGCCGTGTGACCAAGTCCGTCGCGCACCTCCACGCTGAAGCTACCTATTCCCTTCTTCGTGGGCTTGCCGGAGATGACGCCCCCCGAGCTGAGCACAAGGCCCTTCGGGAGCGCTCCCGCCGACCGAATCCACGTGTAGGACCCGGCACCCCCGGAGGCAGCCAAGCGGGCCGAGAACGACTTGTCGAGCTTCGCTGTCGGCAGCTTGGCTGTCGTGAGAACGAGCGGCGCTGCTACGTAGGTGGCTAGGACTCCGCCGCCAGCGAGACTCGTCCCGCCGGCCTGGCAGTAGTTCACCAACGGGCATGTGAGGGCGACGAGGTAGTTCAACTGGGCCGGCAGGGCTTGGTGGACCCACTTGCTGCCGGAGTCCGTCGTCACGAGGGCCACTGAGCCAGACTCTCCTGCGTCAGTGAGTGCGGGTCCCAGCACCGCCGAGCGCCCGACCTCGTTCGTGTTCGTGTGGCGGGTGGCGAGCAGCGCGGCAATCGCCTCGCGGTTGGCCCTGCACACGTCGACGAACAGCGGACCAGGGTCTGCCTCTGAGCGACCGGCGTACACGTCAGCCAGCGGGTCATCGAGGCCCGCCAGGACGAGGTAGTGCACCGCCGCCAGCAGCACATTTGGCACGTGCGCTTGGGGTGGGGCGGCCTGAACGATGTCGAGGGTCTCGTCGCTCTCGGCGACGGCGCGGCAGACACGGTCGTACAGCGGCGAGTACTGCCCGCACTGGGTGGCGGCGAACCAGATCCAGAGATCAGCGAGCTCCCGGGTCATGCAGGCCTTCCGGCAGTCCGCTCGGACCACGTCGCACGGTCACGGCAGGGGTTGACGAGCGTCCTTCCGGTCCCTACCCGGTGATCGGGTCCGGGTCGGGACGAGGTGTGAACCCTTGTCTCACTTAGGGGTGACCGGCTTCGCGCTCGCGGCGATGCCGGTGCCGAGCTTGTTCTTGGCACGGACGGTGAAGGTCCACGCGACGTTGGCCGCCAGTTTCGTGAACGTGACTTTCCGCACGGTGCCGGCAACGGACATCGACACTGCCTTTTCCTTCGGCGCGATTCCGGTGATCAGGTACCCCGTGATCGGGTCGCCACCGTCGTCTGTCGGCGCCTTCCACGTCACCGTAGCCGTACGAGTGCCCGCCGTCGCGGCGACGTCGATTGGCGCCGCCGGCGTGGACGCCACGTAGGTGAACGTCACCGGGGCGCTCGTCGGCTTGCCAACGAGAGCTCCACCGAGGGTTGTGATGGTGACGCCGACCTTCGACCCGGCCGTACCTGCGGGTGCGATCACGATGATCGGGCCACTGGAGGTGAACTCCGGCTGCGAGAGGATCGTGCCCGGGACCTTCCCGAAGTCGACCTTCGTCACGAGGGCGTCGAGCGCCCCGTTGATGGTCACGGTCGTTCCACCGTGCGCCGCCCCGCTCGAGGGGCTGAGCGAGTCGATCACCGGCTGGCCGGCGTATGCGAACTGGAGGCCGTCGACCTTCGGGTTCGCGGTGCTGCAGGCGGTCGCCGAGCACAGGAGCACGTCGGTGGGGATATTGAAGAAGTGCGGGATCTCCGCGGTCAACGACGTGCTCGTCTCGTTCGTGATGTTCGAGGTGGTGTCGAACAGGAAGCTGAGACTCCCCTGGCCGGCGACCTCGACACTGCTCACGTCGGAGAGACCGGTTCCCGTGATCTTGAGTGACCCTCCGGTCTGTGCGATGACGTGGGCTGAAAGCCCCGTGACAATCGGCACTCCGGCGTACTCGGCGTCCGACACTGCCGACAGGCCGCCACCGGTCTGCACGGACAGGGCCACCGACTGGGGCCCGTTGGTGGGCGCTTGGCCTGGCAGGATCATGTCGAGCTGAGTCGGAGTCGCGCCCACGATGCTGAAGTCCTGTGAGAAGTTCTGGCCGGCAGGCCCGACGTTCGTCCAGAACCAGCTGAGGAGGTCGAAGCCCGTCCCGGTGATGGCGACCTCGGTGCCTCCCTGCTCGCTCGCGAAGGCGGGACTCACCGAGCTCACCGTGGGCACCGGCGAGTAGTCGTACTCGTCCGGTGCTTGGACGACCTCGCAGTTGCAGCCGGCCGGCGGGACGAACGCTCCGCTCGCACCAAAGGCGATCGGACCCTGGTACGCCTCGAGAATCGACGGTCCTGAGCTCGTGCCCGCCGGCGTGGTAACGGTCACCACCACAGCGCACATCCCCTCCTGGGCAACTGTGAAGACACACGTGCCGTTGCTCGCCGGCACTTTGACTTCGAGCTCGTTATCGCTGTTCGACGAGCTCGCCAGGATCGTCGCCGTTGCCGTGCCGAACTTGACCGACGTTGCCCCGGTCAGACCGGAACCGACGATCTCGACGTCGTTCGTGCCGGCCGTAGGTCCGACAGGGCCGCTGATGCCCGTGCTGGCGCCGATGCCGCCACTGACGTAGTCGACGATCGGGGCGCCGGACGGACTACTGGCGGTGTAGTGGTACACGGACTTACCGGCGGCCGCCGGGGTGCTCGATTCGGGGGCGGCACCAGACGTGACGACCGTGATGTTGGCACTCCCACCGGCACATGGCGTGTTGTGCCCGATGCCGCACTCGGGCGTGCCCGGCGGTGCCTGGTACGGCGGGATGTCGACAGTGATCGAGGTGTTCGTCCAGTCGCTTGGCGACGGAACGGTTGCGTCGACGTTGCCGAAGAACACGGAGCCCTCGCTCGCACCGAAGTTGTCGCCGGCGATGGTGAGCGTACCGCCGCCGGCGATGGTGCCGCTTGCCGACGACAGGCTCGTCACGACCGGCCGGGCCGGCGTGGCGGTGCCGGCAGCGAGGGCACAAAGCTCCGCGGTGAGACCGGTCGAGGCGGTGGCGTCGGTGATACGTGGGGTACCCAGCCCTGTGGCGAGGTCGTAGCCCGTGCCAGCTTTCCAGTCGATCGCCCCGTTGCCGACGCTCAGGTTGTCGTTGTCGCCCACGGTGATGTCATTGAAGGCGTCGCTATAGCTGGCGCCACCAAGGCCGGCAATCTCGTACAGGAGCGGGTCGGCGAAACCGACCGAATTCGCGGGCGTCGTGGCATCACACGCGGTCGAGCCCGAGATCTCGGCGAGCATTGCCGCCCACATCGGTGTCGACGACGAGGTCCCACCGATCTGCAGCCAGCTGCCGTCGTAGAAGATGGTGATCCCGGTCTGCGGGTCTGCCAGCGCACTGACGTCCGGCGTTTCCCGGCAGAGCGTGCCGCTGGGCAGGTTGGTCGGATCGCCCTGGAGGTGGAACAAGTCAGCCGTGCCGCTTGGGTCGTTGCTGCACGCCTTGTCTCCCGACGTCTGAGCGACGGCCACCTTCGTCTGCCAGGGCGGCATCGCCCAGGTCTCGGAGATGCCGCCGCCACCCGCGCCGCCGAAGTTGCCGTTGTTCCAGACGGTCTCCTTCGGGGGGTTGCCGGCGTCAGTGATCGTCGTGCCACCGACCGAAGTCACGTACGGCTGGCTGGCAGGGTCGTCGAGCGAGAGGTCCGTTGCGACTGGAACAGACGCGTGGCTGGCGCAGTCGTCCGATCCGTCGTCACCGGCGGAGGAGAAGAGCGTCTGGCCCTGGGCTGCGGTTTCTTGGAATATCTCGTTCTCGGCCTCCTGCACGCCAGGCGCCCCGACCTGAAGTTCGGTCTCGCAGACGCCCCAGCTCGAAGAGACCTGGCCGGCATCGTCGGCGACGGCGATGGAGTTCCAGGTGTCGAGGGGACCGAACGGATTGTCCATGTTCGGCCCGGAGAAGACTTTGATCGTCGCCTCGGGAGCAAACGCCGAGACGTCATCCACGTCGAGGGCCGCCTCGCCGCTGCCTGGACCGGTTCCCGGCCCACCGTCGACGGTGACCACGCTGTCCTTCGGGGTGTGGCTGGCGCCGAAATAGCACGTGTCAAACGACTTGACGTCACTCTGCAGGAACGGCTCCAGCTCGTAGATGTCGACGGTCTGGTGCGCGGCGGTGTCGCCTGCGTTGTAGAGGTTGTCGAGGCCGTAAGCGGCGGCCACCTGCTGGTCGGTGAGGGCACCGTCTGCCTGCAAGGCAGCTGCCGCCGAGCACGCAACCGGCCCGTTGACCGTCTTCGGCGTGTCGCTCGCCGGCGTCCGGCCAACCCGGTGGCCCTTCACGCCCTCGAGGCCGTTGGACCACTTCACGAGCTGATCGAGACCGACGACCGCCTGCACCGAGCTTGCGATCGACTCTGGCAACCGGACCGCTGTCGTGGTCGCCTGTCCGATCGAGCCGTCGGTCATCCGGACGCGAACGAGTGCGGTGTGGAAAGCAGCCTCTATCGCGGCCGCCGTACCTCTGAAACTCACGAGGATGCCGTTGGAGGAGACGCTCGTGACCTTCAGGCCCTCACTCGTCAGCTCGTGCTTGACGCTCGCGATCGTCGCCGCGCTTGGCCCGAAGACCGTTCCGAACTGCCCGCGGGCGAGGTAGTGGTGGTACTGGCTCGAGTGGGGGTTCGTCGTGGCATCGACGAACCTCGTCACTGCCCCAGGATTCGGCAGCTTGAGCGCAAGCCCTGCAGTCTCTGTGGTGTTGGCGGTCACGTATCCGAGAACGAGCGCTCCGAGGGGCAGGCGTGGCGCCGCGCTCACGGTGACGAGTCGCGACGAGGAGGACCCGGTCGAACGAGGCTGGGCAGCCGATGCAGTGCCGGCCCCCGCGAGCGTGCCCGCCAGGCTGGCTGCCAGCGACGCCGCCAGGATCGGGCGAACGATCGAACGCCGCTTCGTCCAGCGGGTCCGAGACCACCGATGGTGCGCCCCGGATGCGGGACCTGCTCCCTGTCGGAGTTCGATCATGTCAATCGCCCCTTCTTCCACGTCTCGGGTAAGGAAGGCTTGACCACCCCCGCCTCACGGCTGATCACGCTAGTGCGATGCTCGACGGCATGTGGGCGGGGCTGATCCGACAGCCGACGCCGGCCGGCGTGGTCGCGTCGGCTTAACTGCTTGACGTGCCCTCGGCTGCGGCTGTCCCGGGATCGACGGGCGATCCGTCAGCGAACGGTCCGGTCGAGGCGTCGCGGTACCCAGGGGAGGAGTGCATGTGGCTGCGCTGCTTGCGCTGATCACCGTGGTGGCGTGGGGTACCTGGATTCCGGTCGCCCAAGCCATGCCTGACGTCCCCCAACGCTCACGAACTTTCTACGTGACCGTTGGCAACGTTGTGTTCGCGGCACTTGCCCTCGTCGCCGGCGGCGGACACCTCTCCGTGGACTGGCGGCACTTCTGGCTGCCGTTCGCGGGCGGCATGGTGTGGACGGCTGGCAGCTACTCGGCATTCCGGGCCACGCAAACCATCGGCTTGGCTCGGGCTGACGGGACCTGGGCCCCTCTCAACATCGTCGTGGCGTTCGTATGGGGCGCGCTTCTGTTCGGTGAGCTGGACGGCTTCACAGGCGCCCACTTTGCCCTGGTCGGCGGCGGGCTCGTTCTTGTCTTCGTCGGCGTGCTGCTGATCATCCGTTCTCAAGACGAGCGAAACACCGACGTGATGGAGCAGGACACGTCCCCCGAGTCGGGGGCGACCGTTGGTTCGAGCGCCGAAGAACCCGCCGCCATGGCCCCCGGTGCCGCCAGCACGTACCGTCGCGGCCTGCTCTGGGCTGGTGCCGCGGGAGTGCTGTGGGGCAGCTACTTCGTGCCGGCCCAGTGGGCGAAGATACCGGCGCAGGTCAGCAACTTCCCGCTCGCGCTCGGCATCCTCGCCGCCGGCTCGGCGCTGGCGCTTCGTCCGGGTCAACCGCTCAGGCTTCGCCCGAAAGTCACCGCCGTTCAGCTGACGGCTGGACTGTTGTTCGGCATCGGCAACCTCGCTCTCCTTGGACTGGTCACTCGCGTGGGCACGGGCGTCGGCTTCACGATCGCTCAGCTGAGCCTGCTCGTGAACGCCAGCATCGGCGTCTGGATGTTCAAGGTCCCACGGCCCGGCTCCCGGGCAGCGAGGATCGTCCTCGCGGGCATCCTGATCGCCGGTATCGGTGGCGTCCTCGTCGGTTCGGCCAGATAGGCCAGTGGTGACGGCGTGACCTCGTTCGAGTCCGTGTCAACGTGGCAACAGCCGTTGCAGTTGCTGCTCGGCCAAGCGGGACGCGATGGCAGCGGTGAGGTCGTGCTCTGCGCCCATGACCCGCTCACGGGCAAAGATCACCGCGACAAGACCGTCATGGCTCCCAAGGACGCCGTACTGATTGTCGACTCGGTCTTTGCTTTCCGACCCGAATACAACAGCTTCTGGGACTATCGCATCTGGCTCGAGGTGCGGCAGAGACCATCTACCTCACGGAGGTAGTGCGCGTTTGGCCTTGTCAGGAAACTCCTGACGTTGTAAGGTGACTCCTGACAACAAGGAGGCCAGCCGATGACTGCCACGGAGCTGCTTGCATCGTGCTCGTTCTGCTTAAAGGGGCACACCGACGTCGGGACGTTGGTGGCCGGACCGGGTGTGTACATCTGCGATGAATGTGTGGCGCTGTGCCGCCAGATCATTGCCAGCAAGCCCAAATCGGTCGAGCCCAAGCCCGTTCAGCGCATCGCCCCGTGGGAAGCCGAGGCTGGACTCGACGCAGTCCTTGCCAGCCTCCCTCGCGTAGCTCAGGCTGGAAACCAGGCCGAGTACACCCTCACGCAGTACGTCCGAAAAGCTCGCGAACTCGGGGCTACGTGGGCCGCGATCGGACAAGCCTTAGGCATGACACGTCAGTCGGCCTGGGAGCGGTTCTCCGGAGAGGAGTGACGCCAGAGCGTCTGACCTGCGTGCCCTTTGCGGACGAAGCAGATCTTCGCCACCCAGCCTCGTTGCCGGATACGATGCGCCGACCCGCTCGACGGGTATTTCGACTTGTGGCCGAAGCTCGGCGAGCACTCCATACAGGCGCTGGCTCGATGACGAGCTGTCGACGTCCCAGCCGGCATCGTTCAATGGTTGCTCGGACGAGAACGGGTCGCCCCCTCCGAGGCCGAACTCGCGCCGCACGATTTCACGAGCAGTAGCGCTGCGAAGTTTGGGGTCTTTGAGCCTGCCGCCGGCGAGGTCGAGGGTCACCCGACCCACGCCCGGACGGTACGCCCGCTTCGGTAGGAGCAGGCGGTCGCCTTGGGTCGCGATCACGAGCAGCGAGTCGGCCTTCTCCACCCGCCAGTAGTCGAGCTCCTTCCCCGTCTCGTCTTGCAGGCGCTCGCCGATGACGGACATCCATGGCGAACGCACCTCCACGAACCTGGACACCACCGGCCAGCGCCGTTCGTGCTCGTCGCGGGTCATCGCGTGCTCCGCGTTCTGAGAGCCGTCGTCCTTCTTCGGCCTGCACTCAGCCCGACCCACCATCGGTTCGAAATCAGCTCTGCTCGACAAGGGCATCGTCTTGACCAAAACCGTCCGGTCCCGACCCGGCGGCGACACAGGCGGACGCGGAGGAACACGCGATGCCGTTCAACCCCGTGGCGAAGTCTCCGGCAATGCGACCGCTGGCGACCACCAACCAGGTCGTTCCTGTCGTCTGCTCGAGGAGCGTCGTGTCCCCGCCCGCTCCAACCGAATACCCCGACGCCGTGCAGCTGGTCGCCGACGGGCAGGCCACCGCGGTGAGGACCGTGTCCGTCGCACCGGCGACGTTCGGAGCGCCGACCACCGCCCACCGGCCGGTGTGCAGGCGTTCGACCAGAACGTGCTGCGATCCGTTGCCGATCGTGCTGGCGCCGACGGCGTCGCAGGCCCCCACGGTGGTGCAAGCGACACCGGACAGCTCGTCATCGGCGGCGCCGGGCACCGACGGCGCCGCTGAGACGGCCCAGGTCTTGCCGTTCCACGTTCCCGCCAGCGTGTCGGTCACGCCGGCTCGATCGGCCGAGCCGACGGCGACGCACGTGACCTTGGAAGGACAAGCGACACTGCTCAGCACGTCGGAGAGCACTCCGCTCGGCTTGGCCAGGACGTGCAGGGTCCAGGTTGTCTTCAGCAACGTCTCGAGGAACGCCACCGGGGCGGCTACCGGTGTCGCCTCGGAGTATCCGGTGGCGACACAGGTCGAGACGCCCGCGCAGGCGATGCCGGTCAGCCGAGCGTATGTGGCTCCCGCTGGCTGCGGCGTTGACATCGCCGTCCACGTCTTCCCGTTCCAGACCTCGGCGTAGGTCTGAGTCTGCCCAGATTGGCCGGCGCTTCCGAGGCCGACGTCACCCACGGCGTAGCAGGTCGTCGTAGCTGGGCAGGACGCCCCGTACAGACCCGTCACGACGGCTCCCGCCGGCTCAGCGCCGTGAGAGAGGTGCCAACCGGTTCCGATACGTTGCTCGACGAGGCCGAGGGCATTGAAGGGGTTCGTCGGGTACTCGTCGCCAACCGCCGCGCACGTCGTCCCGTGGCAGGCCACCGCTTGCAGGTAGCTCGCAGCCGGAGCGCGCGACCCGGGCACGCTCGTGAGCGTCCAGCGGCCGGACAGGCGAGCGAGCCCGAGAAGCCCGTCTTCTTCCGACCGGTAGAACTGGCCTGCTGCCACGCATGTCGCCGATGCAGGCGGGCACGCCACAGCGCCGAGGAGGCTCGTCGTGACCCCGGGCTGGTTGGGGCTCGCCTCGATCGTCCAGGTGCCGGCGGCCAGGCGCTCGACGAGCGTCTCGCTGTCACCGGGAGTCTGCAGATACGACTCGCCTGCCGCCTCGCACGTGGAGGCAGTCGGGCAGGACACCGAGGACAGGAATGATCCGGCCACACCCGTAGGCGCAGGGGTGGTCATGAGCGACCAGGCGCTCTTGTCCCAGCTCTCGGCGAACGGTTCGGCCGGGGAGTCGCTGCTCGCGTACGTACGCCCGACGGCAACGCAGTCCGCCGCCGACAGGCACGCGACCGCGCTCAGCTCGTTGTCGGCAGAACCAACCAGAGTGGCCGGAGTGAGCAGCGTCCAGCTCGAGCCGTTCCACTTTTCGGCCAAGGGCTGGGTGCTGGACGCGTTGAGGCTGTAGCCGACGGCGAGGCAAGCCGCCGCGCTCCAACACGCCACCGAGGTGAGAATGCTCTGCAGCGCTCCCTC
>JBEKMC010000061.1:0-19222 GCA_050008715.1 Acidimicrobiales bacterium
GTCGCCTGAGGTGCGGGCGAGCAGGCACAACCAGTCGGCCTGCACACCGTTGGTGATGTAGAGCTTGGCGCCGTCGATGACCCACTCGTCACCGTCGGCGACTGCTCGGGTTCTGATGGCGGCGACGTCCGAACCAGCATCGGGCTCGGTGACGGCGATCGACACGACGACTTCGCCGGCGATCGCCGGCGCCAGGAATCGCTGCTTCAGGTCCTCCGAGCCGAAACGGTGCAGCGACGGCGTCGCCATATCGGTCTGCACGGCAATGGCCATGGGGATGCCCCCGCAGCCGATCCGCCCGAGCTCCTCGCCGAGCACGACCGTGAACGAGTGGTCGGCGCCCTGGCCGCCGTAGGCGGGGTCGTACTCGAGCCCGAGGAAGCCGGCCCGTCCGAGCTTTGCGAACAGCTCATGGCCGGGAAACCCTCCGGCTCGCTCCCACTCGTCGACCCACGGCTCGATCTCGCGCTCGACGAACGAGCGGACCGATGCGCGGAAGGCCTGGTGCTCCTCGCTCAGATGCACGCGCCGGATGTTAGGGCCGGGCCGCATGCCCTCGCTCTACGACAGTCGCACGCTTCACGGGGTCGGGGCGATTACCGTTGCCGCATGTCGGAGACGACGGAGGATCACGCCATCACCGGTGATCGGTTCCGGGCGGTGCTCGGCCATGTGCCGACGAGCGTCGCCATCGTGGCCGGCCTCGTCGACGGTTCGCCGCGAGGACTCAGCGTCGGGACGTTTGTGCCGGTGTCGTTGTCGCCGCCGTTGGTGGGTTTCTTCGTGGACCGGGCGTCGACGAGCTGGCCGCCCATCTCCGGCGTCGGCGCCTTCGTGGTGAGCGTGCTCAGCGCCGAGCAGGCGGCGCTCTCGAGGCAGTTCGCCATCTCCAAGTCGGACAAGTTCGCCGACGTCTCCTGGCACGGCGCGCCCTCCGGCCACCCGGTGATCGAGGGCGCCGTGGCCTGGGTGGACTGCGAGCTCGGCTCGGAGACCGAGGCCGGCGATCACGTCTTCGTGCTCGGTCGGGTGCTCGACCTCGGCGTCGAGACCGGCGGCACGCCGCTCCTGCACCACCGGGGTGGCTACCGCCGGGCACACGACCTCGACCCGTGAACCTCCACTCCTGGACTTCGGCCGAGGGAACGCTCCGCGGCGCATTAGGGTTCGGCACAGGAGGTCCGACATGACCGATCACGACGCGGGCGGAGGGCTGGACCGGCGGCGGTTCTTGCAGTTGATGGGGCTCGCCGGCGCAGGCGCGGCGCTCGGGGCCTGCGGTGGTGGGAAGAGCGGGACCGGTACGGGCACGACGAGCGCGCCGACCTCTAGCGTGCCGAAGGCGCCTGCGTTCCCGATCGGCGCGGCCGCCAAAGCAACGAACAAGCCGGTGCCGGTCACCATGTGGCACTCCATGACCGAGGCGAACCTGAAGACTCTCCAGGCGCTCACGAAGCAGTTCAACGCGTCGCAGTCGAACGTGAAGGTGTCCCTCGTCAACCAGTCGAGCTATACCGACACCATGACTGCCTACACGGCGGCTGCCAGCTCCAACAGCCTGCCGGACCTCGTGCAGATCGAGAACATCGACCAGCGGATCATGATCGACAGCCAGACCGTCGTCCCTGCCGGATCGGCCGTCGCGGCCGACACGAGCTTCCAGCTCTCCGGCGTCCTCCCGTCTGCGGTCGAGTTCTTCAAGGTCGAAGACGTCCTCTGGGCCATGCCGTGGAACGAGTCGACCCAGATCCTCTACTACGACCGGAACGCCTTCGAGCGCGCCGGCCTCGATCCGTCGAGCCCGCCGGCGACGCTCACCGACTATCGGAGTGCCGCCGAGGCCATCGTCTCGAAGAGGGTGGCGAAGTACGGGACGAGCCTCAAGCTCACGCCGTCGGAGTTCGAGGACTGGACGTCGCAGGCGGGCGGGCTGCTCGTGAACAACGGCAACGGCCGCACGGCTCGTGCGACCGAGGTCGCCTTTGGCGGCTCGACCGGCCTCGAGCTGTTCAGCTTCTACGCCGACATGTACTCGTCCAAGCTCGCCCAGGCGACGCCCGCCAACGGTTCCGGGGCATTCGACAACCTGCTTGCCATCGCCAGCGGTACCGCCGCCATGACGACCGAGACGAGCGCCGCCCTCGGCACGGTGTTGACGGTCATCGGCCACTACCCGAAGATCAAGCTCGGCATCGCCCCGCTGCCGGCCCCGGCCGGCCCCGGGGGCGTCCCCTACGGTGGGGCGGGCCTGTTCATGGTGAAGGCGTCGCCGGCTGAGCGCCAGGATGGTGCCTGGCAGTTCATCAAGTTCCTCCTCGGTGCCGGGCCGATGGCGGCCTGGTCGCTCGGGAGCGGCTACATCCCGATCACGACGGCCTCTGTCGACGAGCCGGTGCTCACGGCCGCATGGTCGAAGCTGCCCGAGTACAAGGTCGCCTACGAGCAGGTGCTGGGCACGAAGCCGAGCACGGCGACAGCCGGCGCCGTCGCCGGCGCCCTCGACCAGGTCGAGACATCCATCGGCAACGGCCTCGAAGCGATGTCGAACGGCACGTCGGCCGCGACGGCCCTCGCGTCGGTCGTCTCCCAGTCGAACGCCGCGATCGCGTCGTACAACTCTCGGGTCTAGTGGACGCTGCGAGCGTAGAGCTCGAACACGTCGAGAAACGCTTCGGTACCACCGTCGCCCTGGCGGCGATCGACTTGGCGGCCGAGGCGGGTGAGTTTCTCGTGTTGTTGGGGCCGTCCGGGTGCGGCAAGACGACGCTGCTGCGAATCATCGCCGGGCTGGAGACTCCCTCGGCCGGCACCGTTCGCATCGGCGGAACCGACGTCACCGCGGACGACCCCCGCGACCGTGACGTCGCCATGGTGTTCCAGAACTACGCCCTGTACCCACACCTGAGCGTGCGCCGGAATATCGAGTTTCCCCTGAGGGCCCGCCATGTGCCTGCGCCGGACCGCCGCCGCGTGGCGGAGGAAGCGGCCGTCTCCTTGCAACTCGGGGAGCTCCTCGAGCGCAAGCCGTCCCAGCTCTCGGGCGGCCAGCGCCAGCGAGTGGCGCTCGCCCGCGCCATCGTCCGGCACCCGAAGGCCTTCCTCATGGACGAGCCGCTGTCCAACCTCGACGCCCGGCTGCGGGTGGAGATGCGCGCCGAGCTCGTCGATCTGCACCTGCGCACGGGCACGACGGTCGTCTACGTGACCCATGACCAAGTCGAGGCGATGACGATGGGCGACCGGATCGCCGTCATGAGCAACGGCGTCCTCCGCCAGCTCGGTAGGCCGCAGGACGTGCACGACCTGCCGGCGGACGTCTTCGTGGCGGGCTTCATCGGCAGCCCGCCCATGAACCTGCTGCCGGCTGAGGTGGCCGCCTCGAGCACCGGTGGCCCGCCGGTCGCGGTCGTGTCGGGCGGCACCATCCCCCTGGCGGCTCACGCCCCGGGTCGGCGAGTCACCGTCGGCATCCGGCCGGAGCACCTCGCCGTGACGGCCGGCGGGACGCTGGAGGGAACCGTGAGCCTCGTCGAGTCGCTCGGCCACGAGCGCCACCTCGCCTGCCGCCTGCCCGACGGCTCGCTCGTGATCGTGCGTCAGGGCGCCTCGGCGCCGCCGGCGCCGATCGGTGCGCCGGTACGCCTCGGCCTCTCCGATGGCGCCCGAGTTCACGTCTTCGACGGCGAGAGCGGAACGCGAGTGGATGCGGTTGCATAAGGTGCGCGAGGCGGCCGCCGGCTACCTCTTCCTCCTGCCGGCGGTGGGCCTCTTCGGCCTCTTCGTCTTCTACCCGCTCGTGAAGACCGCCTACCTGGGGTTCTACGCCCAGCCCGTGTTTCCCGGCCTGCCGACGCGCTATGTCGGCTTCTCGCAGTACTCGACGGTCCTCGGTTCCTCCGAGTTCCTCGGCGACCTCTGGCGCACCGTGCTCTTCGTCGTGTTCACCACGCCGCTCGGCATCGCCCTCGGCCTCGCCATGGCCGTGCTCGCCCACAAGCGGCTCGCCGGCATCCGCTTGTTCCGCACGATCTTCTCCTCGACGATCGCCACGTCGGTGGCGGTCGCCTCGGTCATCTTCTTCACGTTGCTCGACCCGCAGGTCGGCCTGTTCACCTACCTCCTCGGCCAGACGGGAGGCGCCGGCATCCTCAACAGCCCGACGTGGGCACTGCCCGCCGTCGCCGTCACGACGATCTGGCAGAACCTCGGCTTCACGTTCATCCTCATGAGCGCCGCCCTCCAGTCCGTGCCCGACGAGTTGCTCGAAGCTGCGGCAGTCGACGGCTCGAGCCCGACGGCGAGCTTCTGGAGGGTGACGTTCCCCCTGTTGTCACCGCAGATGTTCTTCGTCGGCATCATCGGGATCATCGGCGGGTTCCAGGCATTCGGTCAGATCGACCTGCTCACCCAAGGCGGCCCGGAGAACCACACGACCACGGTGCTCTACGACATCTTCCAGAACGCCTTCGCCGCCAACAACAACCCGGGCGTGGCCGCCGTGATGGCAATCGCCCTGTTCGTCATCCTGCTCGTGTTGACGGGCCTGCAGTTCCTCGTGCTCCAGCGGAGGGTCTTCTATGCCGGCGCCGGTCGCTGACTTGGCGGCCGGCCCGGCCGGGCCGGCCAGACCGGCCGGGCCGGCCGACCCGAGCGCCCCAGTGCGGCGCAGGCCCGCCGGCGGCCGGCCGGTCCGGGCCGTCCTCCGGTACGTCCTCCTCGTCGCCGTGGCGCTCGTGGTGCTGTTCCCGATCTACATGACGGTCGTGACGTCGCTGCTGTCCTCGCCGCAGATCGCCCGCCGGCCGCCGTTGCTCTTCCCGTCCTCGCCCGTGTGGTCGGATTACTCGAACGCCTTCAGCGCCGGTCACCTCGGCGAGTACCTGCGCAACAGTGCCATCCAGTCGATCTGCGTCACGCTGGCGGTTCTCGTCACCTCCGTGCTGGCGGCCTACGCCTTCACGTTCGTGAAGTTCCCGTTCAAACGAGTGCTCTTCGCGGTGTGCCTCGCCACCCTCATGGTGCCGGCGGAGGTGACGATCTTGCCCAACTACCAGACCATCGCGGCCTTCGGATGGCTGAACACGTTCCCGGCCCTCATCGTGCCGTTCATGGCAAGCGGCATCGGCATCTTCCTGTTCCGCCAGTCATTCCGTGGGCTACCGGGCGAATTGCGCGACGCCGCCCGGCTCGACGGGCTGGGGCACGTGACGTTTCTCGCCCGGGTCGTCGTCCCGCTCAGCACCCCGGTGATCGGCGCCTTCGGCGTGTTCGCGTTCCTCGGCGCCTGGAACCAGTACCTGTGGCCCCTCATCGTGACGAGGACCGACTCCGTGCGCACCGTGCAGATCGGGCTTCGCCAGCTCACGGGAACGAGCTTCTCCGATGTCGGCGTGCGTGCTGCCGGCACGGTCCTTGCAGCCCTGCCGATCTTCGTCGTGCTCCTCATCTTCCAGCGCTCGCTCGTGCGCGGGCTGACTTCCGGAGCGGTGAAGGGATGACGGGCGGGACTTTTCGGCTTGACTCTTGCGGAAGGAATCGGCACACTGGCATGCACATGACCCGTACCTGGATCCTCCTTCTTACCTGACGGCAAGCGCTCGCTCGCGCTTGCCACCGCCTCCTGTGCCATACGGCCAGGAGGTTTTTTGTTGGCCGGATTCGGCTTGCACCTCCACCCCAACCACGGCACCCAAACCGCAGCACCCCAACCACCGACCCAAACCACAACACTTCACAGGAAAGGCCCGGCGATGACTGAGGCACCGCACGAGACGAGAGAGAAAGTCGTGATCTTCGACACGACGCTGCGGGACGGGGAGCAGTCGCCGGGCATCTCGCTCGATGCAGCCGAGAAGCACGAGATCGCCGAGCAGCTCGCCCGGCGCGGCGTCGACTACATCGAGGCCGGCATCCCCGACGCCAGCCAGGGCGACTTCGAGGCGGTGCAGGCGATCGCGCGCTCCGTGCAGGGACCCGTCGTCGCCGCCCTCTCGCGCACGCAGCTCGCCGACGTGGACCGCTGCTACGAGGCGCTCCGCGACGCCGAGCACTCCCGTATCCACGTCTTCATCTCCACGAGCCCCAGCCACATGGAGCACATGCTGAAGATGACGCCGGCGCAGGTGCTGACAGAGGTACGCCAGGGAGTCGGCCGGGCACGCCAGCACACCGACGACGTCGAGTTCTCGCCGCAGGACGCCACACGCACGCCCCTCGACTTCATGCTCGAGGTGCTGGCGGCCTCCGTGGAGGCCGGCGCCACGACGCTCAACATCCCCGACACGGTCGGCTACGGCATCCCGTGGGACTTCGGTGACCTCATCGCCCACGTCCGCAAAGAGATAGCCGGTGACTATGTGCTGTCGACGCACTGTCACAACGACCTCGGCCTCGCCGTCGCCAACAGCCTGTCGGGCGTGAAGGCAGGCGCCCGCCAGGTCGAAGTCTGTGTGAACGGGCTCGGGGAGCGCGCGGGCAACGCCGCCCTCGAGGAAGTCGTCATGGCCCTCCGTATCCGTCCGGACATGTTCGCGGCCAACACCACCGTGCGCACCGAGGAGCTCGCCCGTACAAGCCGCCTCGTGTCTCGCCTCACCGGCTACCAGGTCCAGTGGAACAAGGCGGTCGTCGGCAAGAACGCTTTCGCACACGAGTCGGGCATCCACCAGCACGGCGTCCTGGCGGAGCGGTCCACCTACGAGATCATCGACGCCGCCTCCGTCGGCCAGATCGGCAGCCAGATCGTGCTCGGGAAGCACTCCGGACGCCATGCGTTTTCCGAAACGCTCGCCAAGCTCGGCATCACCGTACGAGGCGACGCCCTCAACGCTGCGTTCACGCGCTTCAAGGAGCTCGCCGACCGCAAGGTGCAGTTGACCGATGCCGACCTCGAGGCGATCGTGGCGGAGGAGGTGGGCACGGCGGTCGAGGCGGGTTTTGTGTTGGACGTGCTGGAAGTGCACGGGGGCACGACCGGTGTGCCGAAGGCGCGGGTCGTCGTGTCACGCGACGGCCACAAGTCGGAGGCGAGCGCCGAGGGCGACGGCATGATCGACGCCGCCTGCAAGGCGATCAAGGAGGCGACCGGCATCGAGGCTCGTCTCACCGACTTCAACGTGTCGTCGGTCACCGGCGGGATCGACGCGCTCGGCGACGTCGTCGTGCAGCTCGAGTCTGACGGCGTCCGCGTCTCGGGTCGCGGACTCTCGACCGACGTCGTGGAAGCGGCCGCTCGCGCCTACCTTGCTGCGGCGAACCGGGTCGTGCGAGCACACGCCGCCGCCCTGACGAGTCCCCGGGCTCCTCGGGCCGAGGTCGGCCCCTGAGCCTCATGGGCCTCAACCGGCCCCGAACCTCAGCCGGCCCCGACGCTCAGCCGGCCCCCGAACCTCAGCCGGCCCCCGAACCTCAGCCGGCCCTTAACCTCGGGCGGCCCCGAGCACCGGCAGCCAGCTCGGCCGCTCGTGCTCGAAAGCGTCGATGTCGGCCAGGTGCTGGAACGTCACGCCGATGTCGTCGAGGCCGGCGAGCAGCCGCTGGCGGGCGTCCTCGTCGAGACGGAAGTCGAAACACCAGCCGAGCGACGGCACCTCCACGGTGCGCCGTTCGACGTCCACGGTCAGCTCCAGGGCGGGATCGGCGACGACGGCGGCGAGCAGCTTGGCGCCGGCGTCTGCGTCGACCTCTGCCGGGACGAGGCCGGAGCGCGTGGAGTTGTTACGGAAGATGTCGCCGAACCTCGGGCTGACCACCACACGAAACCCATAGTCCACCAACGCCCACACCGCATGTTCCCGGGAGGATCCGGTGCCGAAGTTGGGCCCGGCGACGAGGATCACGGCGCCGGCGTACTGCGCATGATTGAGCACGAACCCCGGCTCGTCCCGCCACTCGGCGAACAGCCCGGCACCGAAGCCGGTGCGCTCGATTCGCTTCAGCCACTCACTCGGGATGATCTGGTCGGTGTCGACGTCCGACCGGTCGAGCGGGACGGCCCGCCCGCTCACGACGTGAACAGGTTCCACCTCAGAGCTCCTCCGGTGTACCGAATCGACCGAGGACAGCGGTGGCGGCAGCGACGGCCGGCGATACGAGGTGTGTGCGGCCACCGCGACCCTGGCGCCCCTCGAAATTGCGGTTGGAGGTGGAGGCGCACCGTTCGCCTACAGAGAGCTGGTCCGGGTTCATGCCGAGGCACATGGAGCAGCCGGATTCCCGCCATTCGAAGCCTGCCGCTTCGAAGATCCGGTCGAGGCCCTCAGCCTCCGCCTCCGCCTTTACATGGTGAGACCCCGGTACGACGAGCACGCGCAGACCTTCTTTCACCCGCCGGCCGCGCAGCACGTGTGCCGCCGCGCGCAGGTCCTCGATGCGCGAGTTCGTGCACGACCCGATGAAGACCGTGTCGACGGCGATGTCGCGGATGGCGGTGCCCGCCGTGAGGCCCATGTAGGAGAGCGCCCGGTGGGCAGCTTCCCGGTCGGGGGCGGTAGCCATCTCGCCCGGGTCCGGCACGGCGCCGTCGATCGCCACGACCTGTGCAGGGTTCGTGCCCCAGGAGACGAACGGCTGCAGGCTCGGTCCGTCGAGGTGGACCTCTGTGTCGAAGGTGGCGTCGTCGTCGGTCCGAAGTGCCCTCCAGGCTTCGAGCGCCCGCTCCCAGCCATGACCCTTCGGGGCGTACGGGCGACCCTCGACGTAGGCGAAGGTGGTGTCGTCGGGCGCGACCATGCCGGCTCGGGCGCCCGCCTCGATCGACATGTTGCAGACGGTCATACGGCCTTCCATTGACAGCGAGGTGATGGCCGAGCCCCGATATTCGACGACATGGCCGACACCGCCGGTGGTGCCGAGCCGCCCGACGATGGCCAATACGACGTCTTTGGCGGTGACGCCCGCGGGCAGGTCCCCGTCGACGGTGACCGACATGGTCTTCGGGCGCTTCTGCGGCAGCGTCTGGGTGGCGAGCACGTGCTCGACCTCAGAGGTCCCGATGCCGAAGGCGAGCGCGCCGAAAGCCCCATGGGTGGACGTGTGGCTGTCTCCGCAGACAATCGTGAGGCCGGGCTGAGTGAGGCCTTGCTCGGGCCCGATGACGTGCACGATGCCCTGGTTCGCGTGCCCCATCGGCCAGCACGTGATGCCGAACTCCCGGCAGTTCTCGTCGAGCGCCTCGAGTTGCCGGCGCGACACCGGGTCGGCCACGCCGCCGCCTGCGGGCAACTTCGTCGGGACGTTGTGGTCGGCGGTGGCCACGGTGAGATCGGGGCGGCGCACGCGACGGCCCGCCATCCGCAACCCTTCGAAGGCTTGCGGGGACGTCACCTCATGGACGAGGTGCAGGTCGATGTACAGCAGGTCGGGCTCGCCCTCCGCCCCGTGGCGTACGACGTGGCGGTCCCAGACCTTCTCGGCGAGGGTGGGCATCAACCTCCGATGGAGACGATCTCGGCCGAGAGCGACCCGCTCGGCGCCTCGTACTCGACCCGCTCGCCGGCCTTGCGCCCGATCAGTGCTTTGCCGAGCGGAGAGCCAGGCGAGATGACGGCCACGCCTTCGCGCCGCTCCTCGATGGAGCCGACGAGGTAGCGCTCGGTGTCGTCGTCGCCCGCGTAGCGGATCTCGACGACGACGCCGGGGTTCACGATGCCCTGCTGACCGACGGTCTCGTCGACAATCGTCGCATCCCCGAGCATCGCCTGGAGCTGGCGGACACGGGACTCCATCTTCCCCTGGGAGTCCTTTGCGGCGTGATAGTCGCCGTTCTCGGACAGGTCGCCCAGCATGCGTGCCGCCTCGATCTGGCGGGCGATCTCCACCCGGCCGCGCGTGGTGAGGTCCTCGAGCTCGGCGACGAGGCGCGCGTGGGTGGCTGCGGTGAGCTGCGTCTCGGTCATTGACATAAGGCTAATGGGATCCGATTGGCACAGGCGCTATCACGGGGCCATCGGTAGAATCCATCTCGACCGATCTCGTCATGTGGGCGAGATCGCCCGGCGCCGTCCGGGGCCACGGCACCCCCTGGTTGACCTCGAACGGTATGCCAGAAAGGAGTCGTCATGGACCTGCGGGAACGGATCGACGCAGCTGAAGGTGTCCGCAAGGCGGACCTTGTGCTCTCCGGCGGCACACTCGTCAATGTCTGCACCGGCGAGATCTACCCGGCCGACGTGGCGATTGCCGGCGAATGGATCGTGGGGGTCGGCGACGTCAGCGCCCAGTGCGGACCTGACACCGAGATGATCGACGTCAGCGGGCGCTTCCTCGCGCCTGGCCTCATCGACGGCCACATCCACCTCGAGTGCTCGAAGTTGTCCGTCACCATGTTCGCCGACGCCGTCGTTCGTTACGGCACGACGAGCGTGGTGTCCGGCCTCGACCAGTTCTATGTCGTGGCGGGGCTCGACGGGGTGCGCGAAGCCCTCGACGAGGCGGCAGGGTCGCCCCTCAAGATCTTCTGGGGCGCACCGTTCAAGGTGCCTTACACGGTCCCGGAGACGAACGTCGGGTTCAAGTTGGGCCCCGCCGTGCACGAGGTCGTGCAGAAGTGGCCCGAGTGCATCGGAATCTGGGAGACCGTCACCGAGTTCATCACCGAACGGGATCCGGACGTGCTGAAGGTGCTCGAGATGGCGGAGGCCAACCGCATGCCGGTGTTCGGCTCCGCCCCGATGGCCAGTGGCGCCCGCCTCGCCATGCTGGCGGCGGCAGGAATGCGCCTCGACCACGAGAGCTACGACGCCTACGAGTTGCGTGACAAGATGCGCGCCGGCCTCTACGTGATGGTTCGGGAGTCGGCTGTCGCCCACTTCCTCGAGGAGAACATCCAAGCCGTCACGAAGCTCGGCGCCAATCCGGGCCGGGTCGGGTTCTGCACCGACGACGTCACCGCGAGGAGCCTCCTCGGCGGTGGGCACCTGGACCGTGTCGTGCGCATGGCGATCGGCGCCGGCGTCCCTCCGGTCACCGCCATCCAGATGGCGACGATCAACTGCGCCCAGATGAACCGCATCGACCACCTCGTCGGCTCCGTGTCTCCCGGTCGGGCTGCCGACGTCCTCGTCGTGGACGACCCCGAGAGCTTCGTGGTCGAGCGCGTCTTCGCGAAGGGCCGCCTCGCCGCCGATGAGCACCGCCCCGTGGGTGTGGCACATGCGCCGGCACGGAAGGCGATGTTCACCGGGACGATGAAACGGGAGCCGGTGCGGGCCGAGGAGATCCAGCTGCGGACGACCCTCAGCTCACCCGTGGACGTGCTCGCGATCCAGATCGACCCGGACGTCCCGTTCATCCGGCGCCGCCACGACGTCGTGCTGAGCGTCGTAGACGGAGTCGTGCAACCCGACCCTGCAAACGATGCCCTCTACGTCACCGTCGTCGAGCGGTACGGCAAGACCGGCACCACGCCTGTGGCCGTCATCCGCGGTTTCGGGTTGACGTCCGGCGCCATCGCGACAAGCGCAGCGCCCGACGACAACAACATCGTCTGTGTGGGCACGAGTCCCGCCGAGATGGCTGTAGCCATAAACCACGTGCTCAGCATCGGCGGCGGCCTGGTCGTCGTGGACGGTGGCAAGGTGGTCGAGGACCTGCCCCTGCCGATCGGCGGCATCGTCGCCGATCTCGACGTCGAGACGATGGCCGCCGCCGAGGTGCGCCTCGACCATGCGGCCGCCGAGCTCGGGTGCCGCCTGCCGTCGGCGTTCGGCTACCTCATGTTCCTCGAGATCACGTCCATCCCCGACTACGCCATCACGGACCTCGGTCTCGTCGACTGCCGGGCACTGAAGACGATCGATCCGGTTCTCGGGGCCGCGTCGTAGGGCTGGCCGGGGTTGTGCCGGGGCGCCAGGTCCCGGGCGCGCGCTTCGGCTGGTGCTGGCCGCCACTTGCCGGCGGGAACGACCAGCCGAACTCGCGCGACCCGCCTTACGGCCGGTTCCGGGGCCCGTCGGACACGAGCCGGTCGAGCAGCATCGCCACGTCCACGAAGGCGAAACGGATCGACGAGTCGCTCACCCCGTACGGCACGAGGATCTCGTCGCCGTACGGCAGGGCTCCGCACGAGTACAGGACGTTGGGCACGTAGCCGTTCCGCTCGTCGGGCAAGGGGGACAGCAGCGGCTCCCGCAACGCCCCGATGACGCGGGTCGGCTCGTCGAGGTCGAGGAGGATGGCGCCGAGGGAGTACTGCCGCATCGGTCCGCAGCCGTGAGTGAGCACGAGCCACCCGCTCGCCGTCTCGATGGGCGACCCGGCGTTGCCGAGCTGGATGATCTCCCACGGCCGTTGCGGCGACTGCAGCGTCGTCGGGGCGCTCCATACCCGCCCGTCGCTCGACGTGGCGATGGCGCTGCTCTCGCGATCCCAACGTGAAAGCGCCACGAATTGGCCGTCCACCTTGCGCGGGAACAGCGCCATTCCCTTGTTCTTCGCCGCCGGACCTGCCAGCTGCCCGATCCGGAAATGCGCGAAGTCCTGCGTCTCGATGAGCTGTGGGTCGACCTGCGACCCGTCGAAGGCCGTGTAGGTGCCGAAATACGTGACTGCACCGGCACCGTCGACGAAACGAACAAAGCGGGCATCCTCCATGCCGTGCGACTCCGACGGCGCGTGCGGCCACAGGACGCGCTCCGACAGTTCCGACTCCGAGCTGAAGGCGACCTCGTAGTTGCAGGCGGCGATCCGCCGAGCCAACGCTTCGGTGTGCCGGCCGCCGTGGCGCGTCACTCGCTGGCCTGCGAGCGCCGCCAGTGCTGCGTCGAGGGCGTCGTCGTCGAAGCGCGCGGTGAGGCGATGCGTGAGGAAGGAGGCGCTTTCGCGGTCGGCGCCGGCCTCGGACAGCTTGGCGGCGAAGAGCGTCCGGTCGTAGGTCGCCGGCTTCGGGCCACCAGCCTCGAGAAACCTCCCCGGCTCCTCGACCCGAATCTCGTGACCAGGACCGACCACGCCCGAGCGGAACTCGATGCTCGAGACGTGACCTTCGCCGACTGCTCGCAGGCTGAGCACGAAGCGGATCGCTCCGGCTTCGAGGCCTGACTGGTCAGGGTGTGCGACGGCCGAGGGGTTGAACAAGGCGGCTGCCTCGAGGGTGTACTCGTTCGTGAAGCACGCGCCGATGAGGAGTCGCCGGTCGTCGGACAGGGCGGCAGGATCCGGGACGCGGTGAGCCACTTGCTCGTAGTTCGTTCTCAGGAGGCCGCGAAGGTCGCGGTGCCGATTGGCGAAGCCGTCGAACACCGTCGCGAGCGTGCTCGCCACCGTGTCGTCATCGAGGGCGAGGATGCGGCTCAGCACGCCTGTGGCGCGCGACTCGGTGTCGAGCACGAGCTCCTGGCCCGGCACGAAGAGCCGAGCGAGCACGCGCGACGGGTCGGGGAGCAGGCACAGCTCGGCACGCGTGACGAGCGGTGCTGCGGTCGTCGTCACCTGCTCGGCACGAGAATGCGGCGACCCTGTTGCGACGTCGACAGCAGCGCCAGGGTCGACTCGGCGCCCTGGTTCTCGTTGCGGCCCAGTCGCTCGAGGCCGTCGCAGCCACCACCACTGACCGGATCGTGCAGAGACGTGCCGGCGTCGTTGGCGCCGAGGAACCAGGACAGCGCCAGCTCGACGCCGTCCGCCCAGGAACCGTCGCCCGTGAGGGCGTAGGCGCGGGCACATGCGTCGGCGAGGGCCGCCACTTCGATCGGCTGCTGGTCGAAGAGCGGTCCGGTGTCGGTCGGCCCGCGGCCCCCGACAGGGGTGACCGACAGGTGGTCGCCGCTCGTCTCGGTTGCGAGGAGCCACTCGAGGAGGAGCAGGCCATCAGCCCGCAGTGACTCGTCGCCGAGAGCGACACCCGCGGCGATCAGGACCTCGGGCAGCGCCGCGTTCGCGTAGGCGAGCCGGTCCTCGGGCCACGGCCAGGACGCCGACCGACGCGGGCGCCCGATCCGGCGTGCGGCATCGGCCAGCAACGAGCGGGCCCCGTGATGATCGGGCAGCACGGTGAGCACTTCGGCCGCACCGAGGGCGGCAAAGGCCATCGACCGGCGCCAACGCGACCGCCAGCGGGCCCCGAGGGTGAAGGCTTGAAGGGCGAGGTCGCGTGAGGCCACCGGCATCGGGGTGGCGAGGAAGGTCCCAAGCCCCCAGAGGGCGCGGCCCCAGCAATCCTCCACGGTTGCGGAGTCCTCCCAGCGGCCGTCGCGGCTCAGCCGGTTGTGAAAACGGCCATCACCAGCTTGGGCTGCGAGGACGAACGACAAGTAGATCTCGCCGATTTGGGTCAGGAGGGCCCCGTCGTCGCCGTCGGAGCTGTCGTCGCCAGCGCCGGCGTCTCGGGTTGCGTCTGCCTGGCGTGCCGCCGACTCGCGGCAGACCACGACGAGGGCGCGGGCGGCGTCGTCGAGGCAGTAACCGCCATCGGTGCGTGCGGAGACGCCGGCGGCATGCTCGAAGATGCCGGTGCCGTCCGTCAACCGGCGAAGGTGCGCGAAGGAGCCGACCGGGAGCTTCATGACACAGCCAGCAGGCGATCGGTCACGAGGCTGGCGGCAAGCGACCGGTAGCACTGGGCGACGGAGCTCCACACGAGGCTCGGTGCCTGGCGGGAAGCCTGCGCGGCCATGTGCTCCGCCAGGCCGGGCTCGGTCAGCACGCGGCGCACTGCGCTGGCGATGGCGTGAGGGTCCTGGCGTGGAACGATGATGCCGGATCCGCCTGCCAGCAGTTCGACGGCGTGTGGGAAGCCGGTCGACACAACCGGCCGGCCGGCCGCCACAGCCTCGATCAGCACGCCCGAGGTCACCTGGTCCGGCGAGTCGTAGGGGAGCAGCACTACGTCGGCGGCGGCCACGAGGTTGGCCAGCTCGGACATGGCGAGATAGCTCGGGTCGATCTCGACCATGTCGGCGACGTCGAGACCGCGAGCCCGTTCCGCCAGGGCGTGGCGGTACTGCTCGCCGTCGCGTTCGAGCACCTTCGGGTGGGTCTTGCCGGCGACGAGGTAGCGCGGGTGCACGTCCCGCAGGGACGCCATCGCGTCGATCGCCCATTCGATCCCTTTGCCCGGACCGAGGAGGCCCCAGGTGAGCACGAGGGGCCGTGAGCTGACGGCGTGACTCGTGCGGAAGTTCCGGTGGTCGATGGCGCCGTGCGGGATCACGCTGATACGCGACGGGTCGACGCCGTAGTGCTCCACAAGCCGGCGCCTGGCCGTCTCGGCCATCGTCACGACGACGTCGGAGGCGTCGACGAGTCGATCGAGGATGAAACGTTGCCTCGGCGTCGGATCCAGCAGCACCGTGTGCAGGACCATGATCGTCGGCACGCTCAACGCCTCGACGACCTCGAGCACGTCGACACCGTCCGGTCCGCCGTAGATGCCGTACTCGTGCTGCACGATGACGGCGTCGAAGGAATTCAGGGTCCGGACGACGGCCGCCGCACTCGGCCGCGAGCCGTTCACGAGGTGCGCGACGACCTCGGGGCCATGCTTGCCGTCGCAGGGTTTGTCCATGACCCGCACGACACCGACGTGCCCCGGAGCGTTGCTCAGCTGTTCGTAGAGGGCCGTCGTGAAGGTCGCCAGCCCGCATTGAGTGGGCGGATAGGTGCTCAACAACGCGATGGTGGTGTGGCTCATGCTCCGACTTCGCTGCTCGGTCGCTGGGCTGCCGCAGGGTGCGGCGCCCGGTCGTCGACATCGGCCGCGCGAAAAGCCGTGACAGGCGCTCGCGGTCAGAAATCCTCGGACGTCGCGGAACGACCGTGAAGCAACTGGCTCAACCACCTGCAGGCTACCAGCGAGGGGGTGGTCGTCGGGTCTTGCGACAGACGTTGCTCATCTGGGTTGACGAGTCGTCCCAGGCCGGTCAGACTTTGTGCGATGAACCGGGTTGCCAGCAACGTCGACGCAAGGATCGTAATTCCCACCTAGACGCGCCCTACCTCCGAGCGCGTCCAAGGCCGTCCACCCGGTGGGCGGCCTTTTGCTTTGCCAAAGCCCGCCAGAGTGCCCCGCCCTCCGACCGAAAGACATCGCAGACCGTGAGCGACACCGACTCAACCAGCCACGAGGGGTCAACCAGCCACGAGGGCGACGGGGATGCCTGCCCGCATCGGATCGCGGTCATCGGCGGGGACGGTATCGGCCCCGAAGTCCTGGCCGAGGCCCTCAAAGTGGTATCGGCGGCCGGAGTTGGCCTCTCGACGACCGATTACGAGCTCGGCGCCGACCACTACCTGGCAACGGGCGAAGTCCTGCCGGACGAGACGCTCGATCGCCTGCGGGGTTCGGACGCGATCTTGCTCGGCGCCGTCGGGCCGCCGATCGGCTCCACGGACGTACCGTCCGGTCTCTTGGAACGCGGCCTCTTGCTGAAGCTGCGCTTCGAGCTCGATCTCTATGTCAACCTGCGCCCGTTTCTCGGTTCGCCCGGTGCCATCGCCCCGGCGGCCGACTTCGCCGTGGTGCGAGAGAACACCGAAGGCCCCTACGCTGGCGAAGGCGGTTGGTTGAGGAAGGGCACCGCGTACGAAGTGGCGACGCAGGGGTCGGTGAACACCCGTCACGGGGTCGAGCGGTGCGTCCGTTTCGCCTTCGAGCTCGCCCAGTCGCGGCCGAGGCACCACGTCACGCTCGTGCACAAGACGAACGTGCTCCAGTTCGCCGGCGACCTGTGGGCGAGGGCCTTCGCCGACGTCGCAGCCGAGTACCCGGACGTCGAGACCGGATACCAGCACGTGGATGCCGCCTGCATCCATCTCGTCGAGCGGGCCGACCGCTACGGCGTCATCGTCACCGACAATCTCTTCGGCGACATCCTCACCGACCTCGCCGGCGCCCTCACCGGCGGGATCGGGCTGGCGGCCTCGGCCAACCTGAATCCCGCACGGACGGGGCCCTCGCTGTTCGAGCCGGTACACGGGGCGGCCCACGACATCGCCGGCACCGGGGCGGCGAACCCGCTTGCGGCCATCACGTCGGCGGCCATGATGCTGGACTACCTGGGCGAGCGGGATGCCGCCGACCGGGTGAACAAAGCCGTGCGCGGCCTGCAGGCCGACGCGGGGTACTGGAACAAGCCGTGGAGCACCGCCAACGTAGGCGATGCCGTTGCAGGGAGGTTGTGATCGTGCCACTGACACCGACCGAGAAGATTTGGATGGACGGCGAGCTCGTCGACTGGGAGCAGGCGAAGGTCCACGTGCTCACGCACAGCCTGCACTACGGCCTCGGCGTGTTCGAGGGCATCCGGGCGTACCCGACGTCGCAGGGGCCGGCGGTGTTCCGTCTCACCGATCACATTCATCGCCTCTTCAGCGGTGCCCACATCCTCGGGATGAAGATTCCCTTCAGCCCGGAGGACATGATCGCCGCCGTGAAGACGGTCGTGCAGGTGAACGGGCTCGAGGCCTGCTACATCCGGCCGATCGCCTACCTCGGCTACGGGGAGATGGGGCTCAACCCGATGCCGTGCTCGGTGAACGTCGCCGTCGCCTGTTGGCCGTGGGGCGCCTACCTCGGTGACGAGGGCGTTGCCAACGGCATCCGCTTGAAGGTCTCCTCGTGGGCCCGACACGACAGCCGCGCCATGCCGACGGCCGCCAAGGGCACCGGGATGTACATCAACTCTTCCCTCGCCAAGGTCGAGGCAGTGCTGGCGGGCTACGACGAAGCCGTCATGCTCACGACCGACGGGCACGTGTCGGAGGGCACGGGCGAGAACATCTTCGTCGTGCGCAAGGGCCGCATCCTCACACCGCCGGCGTCGAGCGTGGGCGCCCTCGAAGGCATCACCTCCGACTCCGTGCACACGATCGCCCGTGACCTCGGCTACGAAGTCGCCGACGCCCACCTCCGCCGGACGGACCTGTACATGGCGGACGAGGTGTGGCTCACGGGAACCGCTGCCGAGATCGTGCCCGTGACCTCCGTCGACGACCGCGTCGTCGGCACGGGCAAGCCCGGCCCGATCACGAAGGCCATCCAGGAGCAGTTCTTCCAGGCGGTGCGGGGCCAGATCGACGCCTACAAGGACTGGGTCGAACATGTCACGTGACGAGGCACCGCATGCCCACGTTCACGTACCAGGACTGCCCGAGTCGGTGCAGGTCTACGACACGACGCTTCGCGACGGGACCCAGCAGGAGGGAATGTCGCTCACGGTCGACGACAAGCTCCGGATCGCCGAGCAGCTCGACCACCTCGGGGTCGCCTTCATCGAAGGCGGCTGGCCGGGCGCCAACCCGAAGGACGAAGAGTTCTTCCTCCGTGCGCGCTCCGAGCTGCACCTCGGGCACGCCACGCTCGTCGCATTCGGATCCACTCGCCGGCCCCGCGTGGCCGCGGCCGACGACGAAGTCCTGAGGCACCTCACCAACGCCGGCACGTCCGCCGTGTGCATCGTGGCGAAGTCGTCGGATCTGCATGTCACCGAAGCGCTCCGGACGAGCCTGGACGAAGCCGTGGCGATGGCATCGGACTCGGTTGCCTTCCTCCGGGCGGCCGGGTTGCGGGTGTTCTTCGATGCCGAGCACTTCTTCGACGGCTACCGCCGCGATCCGGAATTCGCCCTGCGCGTGTTGTCGGCCGCCGAGGAGGCAGGTGCCGAGGCCCTCGTGCTGTGCGACACGAACGGGGGGATGCTTCCCGACGAGGTCGAGCGCATCGTCTCCGAGGTCCGCCAGCACACGTCGGCTCAGCTCGGGGGCCACTTCCACAACGACGCCGGCTGCGCCGTGGCCAACACATTGGCGGCCGTGCGGCAGGGCGCCACGCAAGTGCAGGGCTGCATGAACGGCTACGGCGAGCGCGCCGGCAACGCCGACCTGTCCGCCACGATCGGCAACCTCAGCTTGAAGATGGGTGTGGCGACGATCCCGCCCGACCGCCTCGAGCGGCTGACCGCCGTCGCCCACCACGTCGCCGAGCTCGTCAACCTCACCCTCGACCCGCAGCGCCCTTACGTCGGCACGGCAGCCTTTGCCCACAAGGCCGGCCTGCACACGAGCGCCCTCATCCGCCGCTCGGACGCCTACGAGCACATCGCGCCGGATCTCGTCGGCAACGGCACCCGGGTCGTGGTGAGCGAGCTGGCGGGCCGTTCCACCTTGCAGATGAAAGCGGCTCAGCTCGGCTTGTCGCTCGACTCGCCGGCCTTGCAGCGTGTCCTCGACACCTTGAAGCGCCTCGAGCACGCCGGCTACCACTTCGAGGCCGCCGACGGCTCGCTCG
>JBEKMC010000062.1:0-19112 GCA_050008715.1 Acidimicrobiales bacterium
GGCCGGCGGTAGGCGAGGCCGACCGTCACCGCGAGGATGGCGGCACATGAGAGCAACGAGAGGGCGAAGATCTCGCGCGGGCTCACCCGCCCGGTAAGGGCGCCGGCCACCAACGGGCTCAGCACCGATGTCGCTGCCCACACCGCTTGCAAGAAGCCCATGACCACTCCGACACCGATTCCCGCCCGCTCGGCACCGCGGGCTGCGAGCGGGTAGCAGACCGTCCAGAGGACCGAACGGGCGACGGCGGCCGCACAGATCATCGCCGTGACCGTCACGGGCGACGTCCCTGTTATGCCCGGCACGAAGGCCAGAGCCGCCGCCGCGATGGCCAGCAGAATCCAGCGCGCCCGGACGGCCCGATCGCCGAGGGAGTTCGTCGCCATGCTGCCGAGGACGAACACGGCGGCCGCAGCGGCGAGAACGAGCCCGATCGTGGCAGTAGAGATGCCACCCGACTTCAACTCTTGAGGGCCCAAGAGATAGGTCACACTCCAGGTCAGCCCCGCGACGACGACGGCCGCAATTGCGACCACGATCCCGCGGCTGTGCATCATTCCCCCGGCCGAGGAGCGGAGCCCCGGCGACGCCTGCTCCGGAGTCGGGCTGGGCAGCCGGAGCACACTGAGGAGCACCGTCAGCCCTGCGAATACGGCGGCGGCGACGTAGAAGGGTGCCGCAATGCCGACGAGGCCGGCGAGCGATCCTGCCAGTAGCGGCCCGAGGATCCCGCCCGCCCCAGATGCCGCAACGGTCCCGCCGAGACCGGAGCCTTCCGGGGACACGCCCGCAAGCCAAGCGAGCCCGGCGGTCCATACGACCCCGTAACCGGCGCCGAACACCAGCCTGGCAAGCAACAGGACAGAGAAGCTCGGGGCGAACGCCTCGAGGAGCATCGAAGCCGCCATGAGCCAGCCGGCGAGGACAGTGAGCCGTTTCGCGCCGAGGCGGTCCGAGAGCGCCCCCGCCGGCAGGGAGACAGCCATGGTCGACAAGGCCGTGGCGGCGAGCAGCATTCCGGTCTCGACGCCCGACAGCCCAAAGCGCTGCGTATACGCCGGCAGCAGCGGCACGATGCCTTGCTGGAACGTCGAGCTCGCCAGGCAGACGGCATACATGAGGATCCGCAGGGCGCGGGGGCTGGCCGTCCGCCGTCTTGTCGTCTCGACGGCAATCGCCGTTGTCGTCACCGTCATCGTCCTGCGCCCTCGTTCGTAAGTTGCGATTTCGTAATCACATCTTAACGTGACGACTTCGGGTCTAAACTGAAGATATGACACCAGAACGATCAGTTCATTCGATCATACCTGGGATCGGCTTGCGGGAGCTGCGGGCCGTCCTGGCAGTCAGCGAGCTCGGATCGTTCCGCCGGGCCGCGCAGGATCTCGGCTACACCCAGTCAGCACTCTCGCACCAGGTGGCCACGATCGAGACGTCCCTCGGCCGGCCCTTGTTCACGCGTCCCGGCGGCCGCGGAATAGTACGGCTGACGCCCGCGGGCGAAGCCGTGTGCCGGCGGGCTCGGCGAGCGCTCTCCGAAGTCGAGGCGATACCGAGTGAGGCGGAGGCAGCCGAACGCGGACAGATGGTGCGCGTGAGAGTCGGTGGATCACAGACGACGGCTGCAGAGGTGATGCCGGGAGCACTGCGAGCATTCCGGGAGGACCACCCCGGTGTCGAGGTGGCGTTATGGGAGTACGACAGCTTCGAGGCGGTGGCCTCAGCACTCGGTCGCGGCAGGCTCGAGCTCGGCTTCGCCCACAACCCCGCGCCGGACGACCGGGTCGAATCCGTGCCACTCCTCGACGATGCCTGGGTGATCCTCACGAGGCGCGACAGTGCGATCGCCGAGATGGAGCGTCCGAGCTTCGACGTCCTCGACGGCAAGGACGTCGTTGCCTGGAACCGAAAGTGGCAGGTGCAGGCCGAGCTCGAGGAGGCCTGGCTACGTCGTGGGATCGCCCCGCGGATCGTGTACCGGACAGACGACAACTTGGCGCTGCAGCGGCTCGTGGCGGCCGGGCTCGGTCATGCGTGTATCGGTCGGCTGGCGGCCCGGCGCGCCATCGATCCGTCGCTCACCTGGTTGTCGCCGAAGGAGTTCCTCGGGCCGCGGCAGATCGCCCTCTGCTACCCGCGCAACCGCCAGATGTCCGCCTCGAGCGCCGCGCTCATGTCGGCGATTCGCGCCCAGGCATCTGGTTGAGCAACCGCTTCCCCGGGCACAGAATCTGACAAATCCGCGAAACTCCGACAGTACGATGTCGCAGCGACCTGTCAAAGTACGTCGCACCGGTGGCAGTGGGCCGCCCGAAGGAGGCGATACACGAGATGCTTCTCGGACTGCGCAGCGCCATGTACCCAGCGGCCGATCTCGAAGCCAGCAAAGCCTGGTTCTCTGAGTTGCTGGGGATCCCGCCGTACTTCGACGAGCCCTTCTATGTGGGGTTCAACGTGGGCGGCTACGAGCTCGGGCTCGTGCCCGAGACGGACGCCGAAGCCACTGTCTACTGGGGCGTCCCGGACGCCCACGTCGCTCTGGCGGAGCTTGTCGCCGCCGGCGCCACGGTGCACAGCGACGTCACCGATGTCGGTGAGGGCATCCGCGTCGCGACGGTGCGGGAGCCGGGCGGATCGATCCTCGGGGTCATCGAGAACCCGCAGTTCGTGCTCTCGCCGCTGAAGGCCGCAACGCCAGGCCCGGGACGGTGAGCCGGGACAGGCGAGACGGCGTCCTCCAGCAGTGTGCGGGTCTTGCCGGAGTCGAGCTCTGCTACCCCTTCGGCGACGACGTGGCCGTCTTCAAGGTGGGCGGGAAGATGTTCGCAATCCTCAGCCTCGGCCGGGACGCCGGGGCGGCGACGCTCAAGTGCGATCCGGAGGAGGCCGCCGCCCTGCGTGGGTCGCACGACGGGATCACGGCGGGCTACCACATGAGCAAGCGACACTGGATCACGGTCGATCTCGCCGCTCAGCTGCCGACCGGTCTCGTCCGGCAGCTCGTGGAAGGTTCCTACGAGCTCGTCGTCGCCTCGCTGCCGGCTCAGCTGCGGCCGGCGCCGGCCTGACCCTGACTGCACGTGACCCGCCTGGAGCGACTCCACGCCATCACCGAGGAGATCCGTCTCCGGGCGCCACGAGCGGTCAGCGCCGCCTGGCTCGCCGACGAGCTCGGCGTCACCCGGCGGACGATCGAGCGGGATCTGGCCACCCTACGAGCGGCCGGCCTTCCCCTGCTGGCCGAACCGGGACGAAGCGGTGGCCAGCGCCTCCATCCGAGCGCCGTGCTCCCACCCCTCAACCTGACCGACAGGGAAGCCACAGCCCTCCTCGTGGCGCTCACGCTTGCCGACGGCATGCCGTACACGACCGCCGCCCGGAGCGCCGCCGCCAAGCTCCGCCGCGGGCTGCCGGACGCAACGGCGACCGCCACGACCGACCTGTGCAACCGCATCCGCATCGAAGCGCCGCTCCCCTCCCAGGTTGACCGGCGCATCCTCGCGACGCTGGAGGACGCCGTCGCCTCGGCGACGGTCGTCCGCCTCGACTACCGAGATCGCCATGGGACGGGGACGAGGAGGGAGGTGGAGGGGGCGGGTTTCTTGGGGGCGAGCGACGGCTGGTGGTACCTCGGCGCCTGGTGCCGGATGCGTCAGGACCGCCGGCTCTTCCGGTTGGACCGCATCGAACGGGCCGTTCTCACGACTGAACGGGCGCCGACGCGGGACCTCGACGAGGTCCTCGGTTGGCTGCCGTCGCCCACGACCGCACCGCGTTAAGCCCTACAGAGGCTGACGTTCTTCGCTGCGAGGACTTCTGACACTGCGGCCGTCACCACACTTCGCCGGAGGCGTCCTGCCGTCACCGCTTCGCGGACGGCTTTGCTGATTCCGGCGGCAACGGCAAGGTCACCGGCCATCGAGCCGGTCGGCCCGAAGAGCACCATGTCGTCACCGGCCTCGAGCGCCAATACAGCCGCCGCTGGCACCGAGAGCGACAACGGGGAGTCCAGGATCGCCCCGGCCGACAGCGAGTCGGTGACGATCAAGCCCCGAAAACCCAGCCGTTGGCGCAATTCCCGCGTCACGGCCGCAAACGACAGGCTGGCAGGTGCGGTGCCCGTCAGTCCCGGGACGATCGCGTTCGACATCATGACCGCCGGCACCCCGGCCTCGATGGCTGCCTCGAATGCGGGGATGGCTCCCGTGACGAGATCCGACCACGGTCGGGTGTCTCCGGGCCCGTCGTCCGTGTTGCCCGTTGCGCCACCGAGGCCCGGGAAATGTTTCACGACCGGGATCACGCCCGCCTGCAGCAGCCCCTTCAGGAACGCCACTCCGTCGGCGCTCACGACCTTCACGTCGCCGCTGAAGGAACGAAACCCATCCGGGTCTGACGCACCCGGCTCCACAGCCCGGCCGTCGACGTCGACGACCGGTGCGAGGTCGACATCGACTCCGTAGCGCGCCATCTTCGTCCCGACACGCCGAGCCAGTGCCTGGATCTCCGCCGGTGTCATCGTGGCACCCATCTCGCTCGGCCACGGCATGGACCCCACGAGATTCGCCATCCGCTGGATCCCGCCGCCCTCCTCGTCCGTCATGACGAGCAGGCCCAGATGCCCGGGCACTTCGCCGCGCAGCTGGCGCAGCTGTGAACCGAGGCCTGCCGGCGCGGAAGTGCCGAAGAGGATGGCCCCGCCGTATCCATCTCGGGCAGCCGGCGCGAGGGCGGGGACATCGGTCTCGTCCGCCGGGATGACGATCGTCTGGTTGACCAGACGCCCGAGCGGCCACGTGGCGAGCACTCCGCCCGTCGTGCAAGCCGGCGGCGGCGCAACGTGCTGCGACGGCTTGGCCGCCTCGATGGCGACGACCGTGCCGGCGCCGGCCACGACGAGAAAGGCGATCGCCACCCGAAGGACAACAGGCGAGCGGCGTGAGCGATAGATGTTTCGTGACGCTCCACGTGGCCGCCGGCGTGAGGCCGGAGCGCCGGGACCCTGCGTCAGTCGGCCACCTCGAGCTCGATCGGGCCTTCGGCGTCCTGCTGGATGATCCAGCCATTGCCGTCCGGATCCTCGACCGTGATCCAGCGACCCCATGGAGCGGACTCGATCTCGGCATCGTCGTCCACGGCGCCCTTGGCTCGCAGTTCGGCAAGAGCACCCTCGATGTCGGTGACGGACAGGACCGTGCCGCGCAAAGAGCCCGGCGGCATCGTCTCGAACCACGTCGTGAGGGTGACGGCCGTCTGGGTCCCGGGCAGGCGCAGCATCACCCAGCGCATGGCCGGGCTCACCTGATCCATCTCGACTTCGAAACCCAGCACACCGACGTAGAAGTCCTTCGCCACGTCCGGATTCGAGACCGGAACGGAGATGACCGAGATGTGGGCGCCTTCCATGACCGCACCCTAGTGCTGGACACCTGCACTGGGGCGCCTCGGAGAGGTGCGAGGGCGGCCGATGGCGATCGCGGCCGATCGCGTCGCGTAACCTTCGCCCATGTCCCCACGGGCCCGCCGAGCCCGAGTCGAAGACGTGCACGAGCTGGCCCGGGCGATGCCGCACGTGACCGTCGTGCAGGGACCGGCGAGCAACCCCGTGTACCAGGTGGGTGGGAAGTCGTTCATCTTCTTCCGCACGCCGCGGCCGGATGCCGTCGACCCCGACACGGGGGAGCGCTATGCCGACGTCATCGTGTTCTGGGTGGAGTCTGAGGCCGACAAGGAGGCGCTCGTCCTCGACGCGGAGACGCCGTTCTTCACGACCCCGCACTTCAACGGCCACCTCTCCGTCCTCGTGCGGACCAGCCGGCTCGGCGAGCTCACCCGCGACGAGCTCGCCGAGGTCGTGCAGGACGCCTGGCTTGCTCGGGCCTCGCCGACGCGCGCCGCGACGTGGCTGGCGGCGAACGGTTTGGGGTCGCCATGATCGACGCCGTGATCGACGTGCGCCTGAAGGGTGCGTTCTCTCCGGGTCCAAGGGCGCCCGTATGACAGCCGTGACCGCCAGATGAAGGGCGACGGGCGCATTCGGAACACGGCGGTCGCCGGCAAGCAGATGTCAGCCGCCGAGGCCGCCGAGTTCATCGCCCCGGGCGATCACGTCGGCATGAGCGGCTTCACCGGAGCCGGCTACCCGAAGGCCGTGCCTGCCGCGCTGGTCGAGCGGGTGAAGGAGGCTAGGGCGCGGGGGGATCGTTTCTCGGTCAGTGTCTGGACCGGAGCATCCACAGCGCCCGAGCTCGACGGCGCCCTGGCCGCCGTCGACGGTATCGACCTGCGAATGCCCTATCAGTCCGATCCCGTCAGCCGCGCCAAGATCAACGCCGGCCTCATCGACTATCTCGACCTGCACCTCTCCCACGTCGCCCAGATGGTCTGGGAGGGTTTCTTCGGCCATCTCGACGTCGCCCTTATCGAGGTGGCCGGCGTCACCGCCGGCGGCGACCTCATTCCGTCGTCGTCGGTCGGCAACAACAAGACGTGGATCGATATGGCGGACAAGGTCATCCTCGAGGTGAACGAGTGGCAGCCGTCGGAGCTCGACGGCATGCACGACATCTACTACGGCACGGCCTTGCCGCCGCATCGACTGCCCATCCAGATCGTCACGCCGTCGGACCGGATCGGCATCCCCTACCTCCATTGCCCAGCCGACAAGATCGTCGCCGTCGTCGCCACCAACGACCCTGACCGCAACTCGGCGTTCAACCCGCCTGATGCGACCTCGGAGCTCATCGCCGCCCACACCCTGGAGTTCCTCGCCCACGAAGTCGACCGCGGGCGGTTGCCGGCCACGCTGCTCCCCCTCCAATCGGGCGTCGGCAACATCGCCAACGCCGTCCTCGAGGGACTCGACGCCGGCCCGTTCCGGCCGCTCACCGCCTATACCGAGGTGATCCAGGACGGGATGCTCGGGCTGCTGGGCTCCGGCACCCTCGCCATGGCGTCGGCGACCGCCTTCTCGCTGAGCGAGTCCGGCATCGCCGCGCTGCGCGCCAACATCGCCCACTATCGCGATCGCATCATCCTGCGCCCGCAGGAGATCAGCAACCATCCCGAGGTGATCCGCCGCCTCGGCTGCCTGGCGATGAACGGGATGATCGAGGCCGACATCTACGGCAACGTCAACTCGACCCACGTGATGGGATCGAGCATGCAGAACGGCATCGGCGGCTCAGGCGACTTCGCCCGCAACGCCTACATCGCCATGTTCCTCACCCCGTCGACGGCCAAGGGCGGAGCGATCTCGTGCATCGTGCCGATGGTGAGCCACGTCGACCACACCGAACATGACGTCCACGTCATCATCACCGAGCAAGGGGTGGCAGACTTGCGCGCCCTGGCGCCGCGGCGCCGCGCCCAGCAGATCATCGATCACTGCGCCCACCCTGACTACCGGCCAGCCTTGCAGGACTACCTCGACCGGGCGACGGCCACGTCGTCGGGCAAGCACACGCCGCACATCCTCGGCGAGGCGCTGTCGTGGCACGAGCGATACCTCCACCAGGGCACGATGCGCTCCGCCTGAACGACGGCTCGCGCGAGGAAGTCCGCTGTAACTTCAGTACTTGGGCCCGGACGGCTCTACCGCGCCATGCCATCGGAACGCGACAGCACGGTCAGGTGCTCTCCTGCGGACGGAGCGAGAGCGCCAGGCGTGGGACGACGAACGACGCAAGAAAGATCGGCAAGAGCCTCTTTCCGGTGCATCGGAAGGCGACGACCTGGCCCTCGGCCGCGTCGAAGGTCAGAGTGCGGCTCAAGTTTCGGCCGTTGTGGACTTGCAGGGTGTGCTGTCCAGCTTCGATTGATATCTCGATCGTGTCGTTCATTTCGACCGACCCGACACGCTCGCCGTCGACCACGACATCGAACGTCCCACGACGGACCTCCACCCCGATCGCCTTATGCGTCAGCTTGAGAGTTGCCGGCATCTTCAGTCTCCTTTCTGTGTCAGCCGATCGGCCGTTGTCTGCTTTGATCATGAAGGCGCCACAACCGGTTTGGTCATCGGCTGCGCCGAGGCAGTGCGGCACACGCGTCGACCGAGAGACACCGCCAAACGTCAGGGCCTTCGTCGCTCTCGCAGAGCAGCGCTCGGCTGGTCCGGGGTATCGCTCTCTCACAGACGAGCCGGATGCCGCCGAGCTCCTCGCCCGCTTCGGCGAAGGGTGACCGCAGCATCGCCTCAGCGTTCTGGTCGGCAAGCTCAGAAACGACCCACGAGAAGTAGCCGGCACCAACCGATGAGTTGTCCACCGGTCGCACGTCAACCACCCGAGACGTTTGAGAAAACCGACGGAAGGAACACGATGGGACCGATCCGAGTAAGTGAGTTCATCAGCCTTGACGGCGTCATCGACACGCCGAGTTGGACGTTCGACTTCGGGTTCGACCCGAAGATGGGAGAAGCGATCGGCCGCTGCATGGGCGGCTGCGACCGGATCCTGCTGGGTCGCACCACGTTCGAGATGTTCGAGCCGGCCTGGTCGACCCGTAAGGCCGACGAGGATCCAGGCGCTCCATTCATGAACGACACTACAAAGTACGTCGTTTCGTCCACCCTCCAGTCTCCGACGTGGAAGAACTCGGAAAGCGTGGGACGCTACGACGCCGGCACCATCCGCCGACTCAAGGATGGCGCCGAGAAAGGCCTGTACGTCAGCGGTAGCGGGACCCTGGTTCGGGCGATGCTCGCAGACGGGCTGGTCGACGAACTGCACCTGTTCGTCTACCCGGTCACCCGCTCGACGGGCCCTCGGCTCTTCGAACCGGGCCTACCTCCAAGCAAGTGGGAGCGAAGCCAACTCGAGACGTACGACAACGGAGTCGTATACCTCCACCTCACCTCGATCTCTTGACTTGAACAGCTCAAATCAGTGCAAGCCTGAAGAACCCTTGTCCCATAACGCTCAAATGGCGAGCTAACACGGGCACGTCCGGGCGATTCGACGCGGCACGACACCCATAGAGGTCGGAGTCAGCGTCGCGGCCCTCCTCGAGATACAGCGTGCGCCCTCGGCCCACGCCTGGGCCGAGGGCGACGGGCCTCGGGCGCCAAACGCCGCTGGTCGGGCGTCGCGGACGCACGGTGCAGGCGAGGGCCTCTTACCGCCGAGTCCTGGCCTTGAGCCGGGTAGATGCTGCGCGTCTCGGAACGTTTGTTGCGTTGCGGGGCCAGATCACTCAAGTAGACCTTCGGGAGCAGCTTGACGATCGCCACCGTCAGGTACAGGACTGTGTTGATGGCCACGAAGACGCTCAGCGCTGTGAACCACCGGGCGTGCATGATGTTCTGGGCGGGCACGCTGGCGAAGAGCAGAACGCCAGTCACGAGGTGACCTCGGCGATCCTGAGCTGCTCGGTCCCGTTGGTCTCATGCCTGGGTTTCGCGGCGTGGGCAACATGACCCCATCTGCCGGCCCGGGCGAGGGTGATGTCGAAGATGCCCTTGACGTAGACGACGTCGAGATACATGTCGAAGACAAGCTCGGGGATGAGCAGCGCCGCGAGCAGACGTGCCTTCCATCCACCTCTCCAGGCGCCGACGACCCTATCGACGACGAACAGGCCTCCCACGGCGAGCCAGAACGGGAACCAAACCCACTGGTTCGTGGCGAGCACGGTGACGATGACGAGTATCCAGAATGAACTGAGTGCGATAACCGAGTAGCCGATTCCGAGCTGTTGGGCCCAGTAACGGAGCACCGTGGGGGCCGGCCCGTAGGCGCCAATATTCTCCAGGGCGCCCCGCTGCCAGCGGAGGCGCTGGGTCCACAGATTGCGCCACGTGGGCATGAGTTCAGTGACCACCCGGCAGGCGTTGGGGGACACCATGAGGCCCCCAAGCGACTTGATGGCGAGGGTCAGCTCATTGTCCTCAGTGAGCGCCGCCGTGTCGTACACATCACCGTGGACACCAGGCAGCAGGCTTCCTCGGCTCGCGGCGACGGTTCGAAGCGCCCGCGCTCGAAACATTGATGCTGTGCCCGTCAACACGAACACGCGCCCGCGCCGGCGCCGGATCTCCCGGGCGTACCGGAGATACTCGTTTCGTTGGAGCTGGCCGAGGATGCCGTGGCCTTCTTCGCCGTAGAAGAGACCGCCGATCGCCATGAGGGCACGATCGCTGGTGAATCGCTGAACCCCGACGGCGAGGAAGCCGTCGTCGAGCACGGTGTCGGCGTCCATGCACATGACGATGTCGTTGTCTCCGAGATGGCCGAGGAGTCCCCTCAACGCCTGGTTGAGCGCCCCCGCCTTCTTGTGGGTGTTGCCCACGGTGACGAACACCCCCACCCCGTGCGCTCGCGCGACGGATTCGGTCGCATCGGTGCAGTTGTCAGCCACGACGATGACGCGGTTCGGAGCAGGGTCCTGGGCACCGAGCGAGTCAAGCGTCGCTCCAATGGAGGCTGCCTCGTTGTGGGCGGGGATGAGGACGGTGATCGTGACCGGCCCGCCGAAGACGCCACGGGTCTCGGCCATCACAAGCCTGGGGGCGAGCAACTTCAGCTCGGCATCGGTCGAGCGCCGGGATCGGTCCATGACCACCCGTTCGACAAGGGCGGCGCTGGCGACGAAGACCAGACCGAGACCGACGGCGCGGATCACGATGGCGAGGGCAGGCGCCTGGTTGTCATAGACGACGTGCCACCGGTCGAACAGGACTGTCGACTTCGGGGACGGAATGACAGAGTGGTAGCGAGCCGACACGGCGAACCACAACAGGAGCGCCCCAGCGACGGCGATGCTTGCGATGATCAATCCGACGTAGCGGCCAGGCCGGGCGCTGGTGTGACAGCCCCTGGTGGCCTGGACATCGTCGTGGTCTGCACCAGAGCCCGCCGAACCTTCTCGCCCAACAGATGCATCACGAGCGGGGTGGCCTACAGCGGATGGGTCGGCGCCGTCGGAGTCGGTGGCGTCCAGCTCTGGCACGGCGAGCCACTCAGGGCTGTTTTTCATCCCGTTCGTATCGGCCAGACCGACCGCTAACCTGAAGGCATTCCCGAAGGTCGGGCATCTGACTCTCTCTCGAGTCGGGCGGGTTTCCGCCGGCTCGAACCAACCGGAGGGACGCCTCAATACTGCTCTTTGGCCCCTTGCCTTGAATGGAGTCGGCCGCTAGGTCCGGGATGCGGGCGCTTGGGCACCGCAGCCCGATCCCCATCAACGTTTCCGGGCAATCACGAACTGGTGGTCGCTACACACGCGGTAGATGCCGCTCTGGTCGCGGCCTGCCTCGAGGGCATCCATGATCTCGCGCCGAACCTCGGCGGCGTCGGGACCTCGAAGGGCCGGCACTGAAGGTCCGGTGCTCGAGACGGCCCGCCAGGCAAGATCCGCGTCGGGCCATTCGACGACAGAAACCCGAGCGCCCCGCTCAGTGACGACGAAGCCGGCTGCCTCGAGCATCGCCTCGGCGACGCCTGGTGTCGCGATGTCGTTCAGTCGCTTCATCGCCCCGTGGTGTGCCTCCGGGGAATGACGGGCGAGCGGGCGGAAGATGCCGCGGATGTCGAGCGGCGGGCCCTCGCCCCAGAAGCTGATGCCCAACGGCGCGCCCCGCTCGAGCGTCTCCACGGTCGCGATGAACTCGTAGCCCCTGCCGTGGACGGTCCGGATGATCGCCTGGCGACTGCCGTCATCCCCGAGCGCCTGGCGCACCGACTTGATGCGTGTGGTGAGCGCCGACTCGCTCACGAAACGGTCGCCCCAGACGTCGTCGAGGAGCTGCTCCTTGCGCACGACCTCACCCCGGTGCTCGACGAGGTACCAGAGCACGTCGAACGCTTGCGGCTCGAGCTTCACCTCCCTACCGTCGCGGCGAAGGGTAACCCGGGCGACGTCCAGCTCGCAGTTGGCAAAGCGAAAGATCACGGGCGCACCGTCCGCGACGCTCCTGTGAATACTCTCGCGCATCGGCGCTGCTCCTGGATGCCCGGGGAAGCTCAGGCTCGTGCCTGGTATGGGTTTGTAGCCGACCTGATCCGACTCTAATCCTGAGATGTGCCCTAGCCCTTATGGCCTCCACCTTCGAGACGATCGGGGCCAAGCCGATGCTCGCCCGCGCCCGTAAGAGCGCGTATCGCACCATCTGTGCGCCGCGTCGGCTCAACGTGCCGCGGCGCGAACCGCCCCGACGGTTGGCGCGACCTACACCGGCCAAGTCCGAGTCCGAAGGCTCGGAGATCGACCTGGGGCAAAGTCGCGGACGTGCGGCGTGCGGTGATCCTCGGGCCAGGGGATGCCGGAAAGTCAACCTTCGCCGCCACGCTCACCGACTTGACAGTCCAGCTCGGCCAGGAGTGCTTCTCATCCTCCGTCCGGTGTCCCAACAGGGCCCGGCCGATCTTGGCGGCCGCGTACGACCGGCCCAGGTAGGCCTGTGCAACTAGCACGCTCAGCAGGAAAACGTCGTCACGGCCGAGGAGACAGCGGTCGAGCCGTTGCCTTCGTAGACGGCCTTTGCCCGACACGTCGAGGCGTTGGGCCGGCTGAGCGATGTCGAGTACTGCAAGCTCGTGGTCAGCTTGGCGCTCTTCTGTTGCACAGGGCTGAACGTGTTGCCCTTCTTGACGTACAGCGTGACCGACACCGAGATCCCCGCAGCGCCGCCCTTGACCTTCCCGCTGAAGTCCAGGTTCTTCCCGGCATGCGCGACCGCGATCGAGGTCGTCGTGGCGCTCGGCTCGAGGAAGCCGGCCATCGAGTCGACGCTGATCGTCCCGCCCACGGTCGCCTGCTTGTCGATGACGAGCCCCTTGCCGCCGACGCCGTCTGTCGCCTGCACGATCGGATCGAGATAGACGCCGATGTAGATGCCGGTGCCGAGCTGGAAGATCGTCTCGGGGCCGTTCGGGTCGGAGTTCGACCCGCCGCCGAGGTCGAAGGGGGATTTGCTGAGATCGATGTGTCCACCGTCCGTCTCGCCGTTCGGGGCCACGATCTGAAGCCACGGTGCGTAGGTGGGGCCGACCTCTGCGTCGAGGAGGGCGTGCGGGATGAACGCCAGAGCGGACCCCTCGTAGGATTCCCGGACGCCGTCGATGCTGGACCCCGTCTCGACGCCGACCGACGGAATATTGTCGAGTTCGACACCGTCGATTCCCACGCCGGCACCTGCTGCAACGTTGGTCCCGCCGATCGGATCATTCGCCTTGTCGACCAGGTGGTAGGAACCACCGACCGGCGTCAGGCCGCCCGTCTTCTCGTTGCACAGGAGGGAGTCGATGATCAACCCGGGACCGCTCTTCGGGTGCTGAAGAATGGCCATGCGCTCGCCGCTGACCGAGACCGACACCATGAACTCCGAGCCCGCAGTCCCGACCTTCGACAGAGCGCCGGTCGTCGGGTTGGCACGAAACTCTTGAAGGCCGTACTTCGTGCACGCCTTGTCGATGCACACGTTGGCGTAGATCACCGAAGCAAACGACGAGTTTGTGGCGCGGCCGTCGAAGGCGAACAGATTGTTGCCGTGCAGGTAGGGAAGCACGCCCGCAACCGGCGCCACCGAGCTCCGTGTGATCGCACCGGTCTGCTTGTTCACCGAGTACTGGTAGATCTCGCCTTCCTGCGCGAACGGACCGGCAATCACGTAGAGATACAGACCACTTGCGCCGTGCAGCAGCGCAACGCCGCCGATATCGCCCGAGGGCGAAGCAGTCTTCTTCACCACCTTGACCGAGTCGTTCGCCGCGACCGCGAGCGTGTCCAGACCGGCGAAAATCGAGCCGGCGTAGATGTATCCGATCGGCTTGGTTGTGTTCTTCGCGGCTCCGGCAGCCGCGCGAAGCGGCACGATGAGCGCTCCCACGACGACCGTCGAGGCAACGACGCTTGCGAACGCCCTCCTACGTGCAAGTCGATTCATGGCGTGATGATAGGTCTGCGCGAGGTCGGCAGCTTCCCACGCTTCGATGGGTCGTCGGCAGGACCGGCGCCAGGTCATTGCGACGCGTGACAAGTTCGCCACCACCGACCTCAGCTCGGCCCCTCAGGCACGGGGCATCAATCAGCTTTCGAGCCAGGGCTACCGCCTCGTCGTCGACCGACCCGAGCGGCTCAGCTTGAGAGTCCTGATGGCAGTGCTCGACCTCGTCGGCTGCGAGATGGGCGGGTAGGTGAGCGGCCGGCGTAGCCCGGCGCGGGGTCGCCGGCGTCACCACGAGCGAGCGGCGGTGCCCGATCCCTCAGACGGGCACGGCGACCTTGCTCAGCAGGTTCCGCGCGAGACGTACGGCATCGTCGAGATCGAGGGGGCTGCCCTGGCCGACGAAGGCACGCACGGCGTCGATCGCGCCCGGGAGCGATGGCGACGGAAGCCGGTTGCCCTGCTCCCGGAGCCTGGCTGCCGTTGCGAGCAACCCCGCCAGCTCGGTGTCGGTCGCCGTGCCGGCAGCGGAGGCGACAAGGCTGGCGGTCTCCAGGCAAATCGCGACGGGGAAGCTGACCGCTGTTGCCTCGGCGGCGTCGAACGCCGCAAGCGCCTGGACGGCCGCAGCGCCAGTGTCCCCCTGGCCGAGCCGCGCCCGAGCGAGCACGGCCCGAATCAGTGGTGCCTCCCGCTCGACGCCGAGCTCGCTCGCTTCGGCATCGGCCTGCGTGCCGTAATCGACGGCGGCATCGAGGTCGCCGTCGCTCAGGGCCAGGCCGGCCGCGGCGGAGAGCAGCACGACGCGGGCGATCCGCCGGCCGTCGACATGCATCGGCCTCGCCTCTTCGATATAGGCGCGACATTGCTCGTGCGCACCCACCTGCCAGCACACCATCGCGGCCGTCGGCAATGCGGCCGCCAGTTGCTCAGCTGACCCGCCGCGGCGGCAGAGCTCGATGGCGTCCCGCGCGTAGCCTGCCGCCGCCGGGTCACCGCGTTCGGCCAGGACGCTGCCCATTCCCATCGCCGCCGATACCTGTAGGTCGATGCCGAAGGGAGCTGCAGCTGCGATCGCGCGCCGGACGCATTCGATCGCCTCGTCTCCTCGGTCGAGATCATCGAGCAGTCCGGCGAGATAGATCAGGGCGCGGGCCGCGTACGAATCCTCGACTCCGACGAACCTGTCCACCGCCGTTTGCAGCTGCTGGACCGCGTTCATCGTGTCGCCCGACCAGTAGCTCAGGTAACCGAGTGCGTACGTGGCGTACGGCGTCCACGCGTGCTGCGGCTCGGCCGCAAGGAGGCGTCCCAGCCAGAAGCGCCCCTCTGCGACGTTCGTCGCCGCGAAGTAGCGGTGCAACCGGAAAGCGAGCTCCAGGCACCGGCCGGCATCCGCGCGGCCGTCGAGGGCGGCGCCGAACAGCGATCGGACCGAGCCGAGCATGTCGGATATCTGGTTCTGAAACGACCCGGGCGCGGCGCGGGCGTCGTCGGGTAGCGCTGCTCGCACCATCTCGGCGAGACGGTCGAAGGTCTCCCTTTCTTCGCCCTGCTGGACCAACAGCTCCCGCGCGTAGCGATGCAGGTCGTCGTCTTGCTGATAGCGCCACCGCGGTCCAGAGCGATCGACGGCCAACAGACCGCGGGCGGTGAGCTCGCGCAGGATGCGGACGACTCGAATCTCGGCGATCGGCCCACCGGCGACCACCTGGCGAACGAGGCCAAGTCCGACCGCGCCGTCAAGCACTGCGAGCCGCCGGAACACCGTCGCCTCATCTGCGTCGAGCAGGTCGTAGCTGCTGCGCGCCACCGCCCGCAACTGGTCGTCGCCTTCGATGACGACTTCGTTGAGGTGATCGAGGAGGTCACCTGGCGACATCGCAGCCAGTTGCGCTGCGACGAGCTCGAGTGCGAGGGGCAACCCGCCGCACCGGCGTACGAGGGCGGCGAGATGTGGGGCCAGGCGGTCGTCGACGCTCAGAGCTCCGCCTCCCTCACGGACCCGGTCCAGGACCAGCTGGACCTGCGTATTGGCCAACAGTGCGTGGGCATCGTCAGATGCCGGGGGAGGAAGCGGCCCGACTTCGACGATCCGTTCACCATCGATCGCTAACGGCAGCCTGCTGGTCACGACGAGCGTCAGGTACGGACAGGCACCGAGCAGCTCGGCAGCGAGCGAGGCGACGCCGTCGACGACGACCTCGCAGCCGTCGAGAACGAGAACGACCCGGCTGAGAGGAGCGAAGTGCTCGGCGAGCGCGGCGCCGGCGTCGTCTGCTCCGATCGCCACTCCGACGTCGAGTGCGACGGTCGCCGCCACGAGGGTGTCCTGCGGCACCGGGGCGAGCGACACCCAAAGACGGCCACCGTCGAAAGCCCCCAGCGCTGCCGCCCTCATTGCCAGCCTCGACTTGCCCACACCTCCGCGTCCGGTAACCGTGACGAGACCGGGGCTGGCAACCGCCGCGCCGAGGCGAGCCAGTTCCTGCTCGCGCCCTACAAACGTGGACGGGATCGACGGCAGCCGCGCCGCCGACCAGTTCGCAGGTTCTCCCAGCGCGGTCACGTAAGCCTCGACGGTCTGAGTGCTCGGGTCGATGCCGAGCTCGTCGCCGAGGACTGCGCGGCATTGCTCGAAAGCCCGCACCGCGCCTGCCCGGTCGCCCGCACGGTCGAGTGCCCCGATGAGCGCGCGGTGGGCGCGCTCGTCCAAGGGGTCCGTTGAGACGGCTCGTCGCGCAGCCGCGATCGCCCGGTCGTGCTCGCCCGAAGCGCCGGCGGCAGCGACGAAGAGCTCGACGGCTCGCATCGACAGTGCGTCGACGGCCTGCCGGTGCGGGTGGATCCAGACGGCATCCTCAGCGGGTAGCAACTGGCTGCCGGCCATGCGAGCCACCGGCTCGGCCAGCGTGATCGCCGTTTGGTAGCGACCGGCCTCGATGAGGTCGCGGGCTTGGTCGAGCGCTCCGGCCGCCAGATCGACGTCGACTGCGACGCCTGCGGCAAGGCGGTAGCCCCCCGGCGCTGTGGCAATGAGCCGTTGCTCGCCACCGCCGACCGGTGCGCAGGCGGAACGCAGCCCGCGGACGACCCCGCGAAGCGCCGTCCGCCAGGTTGCAGGGAGGTCATCGCCCCAAAGAATCGACGCCAGCCGATCGCCCGACACCTGCTCGTGCGCCAACGCCAGAGCGACGAGAGCGACTTGGGCTCGTCGCCCTCCGAGCTCTTGCCCGGTCACGGACAGGTCACCCTTTACCACGCTGACCACGTCGAGCACGTCGATCCGCATGGGCTCAGACATCCGATGTGACGATCCCCTCCGGGCTGGGCGGGCCTCCCGTGGGCGCGACCCTACCGGCGTTACCGAGCCGTTACGCGGCTCGGGTTAGCTGATCGGGCCGCCACACCGCGCGGCCCGAAAGGACTCTGATGCTGGCACCAACACGAACCCGTATTCGTACCTTTGTCGTCGCACTCGCCGCGCTGGCGGTCGTCGCGTCGGCTACCACGTCGGCGGTCGCCTCGACGGCGACGCCTCCGGGACCGACAGGGAGCCCGGTCACGCTGACCGTGGGCTACACCCTGTCGGGTTTCGACGTGGCGACCAGCAGTTCGGGCACTGCGTACATCGGATGGATCGCGAACACCTCGAAGACGAACGGAGCCACCAGAGCCGTTCACCTGTGCACGGTCAAGCCGGGCACGACGTCATGCGCCGGCGGGGTACGGGTCGTCGACTCGCTCGGTGACTACTCCGCCGAAGGGTTGCGGGTCCTGGTGCACAAGTCGGGCACCGTGGCGCTCATGTGGTTCTACGAGGACGTGACAGGCGGTCACATCGGTTTCACGACGGCGAGTCCAGACGGCCAGCTCGCGCCGGCCATCGACGTTGGAAGTGCTCCCGACAACGGGCAACTGCTCGACGCCGAGATCGCTCCCGACGACAGCGTCTGGAGCGTGTCAGGCCCCTCCAGCGGCAACGGGATCCAGGTCCGGCCCGGTGGGGGAACGGCGGCCGTGAACGTGAAGACGCCCTACCCCGTCGGCTACGCGGAACTCGCGTTCACCGGCAATACGCCAGTCATCGCGATCCAAAAAGGCGGAGCCATCACCGAGGCCGCCGGCTACACCTACGAGTCCCAAGGGTCGTGGTCAGCGGTCCACAACGTGGCTCACACATGGACCGGTGCGCGCGTGGGGCTGGCGAACACCCGATCGGGTCTCCGTCTGATCGCCGGCACGGACAACGCCAGCTACCAGCCAGTCGTGGCACGGTGGACGGGAACCGGGTTCTCGAACCCGACGCTGACGGGTGATCACAACAACTGCGCTCCCTCCAGCCACGACACGGTCGCAGACGCCAGTGGAAGGCTGGCCGACGTCGCCTACGAGTGCGAGGACATCGCGGTGGCTAACTTCCCCCAGACCGCACACGCTGCTGTCGTTCGATTCCCGGCGCATGGCCTGATCAACTCGACGGACCCTCGCATCGCGACCACCCCCAGGGGACGTGCGTTCGTCGTCTGGTCTGTGGAAAGCGGAACGTCAGACCGGCTCCTGCTGGCAGAGGTGCTGTTGCCGGACCTGAGCACCCATACGACCAAGGCCTCGTCCGCCGGCTCGGTCACCGTCACGGGCCCTGTCTCGTGCCTCCCGGCCGACGACACCACCGTGGCAGTGAAGGGCAAGCCCGCCGCGGGCTGGCACGTCCAGGGGCAGTCCCTCATGCTCGGCAGCACGACCCTGCGTTCAACGCTCAACGGAGCATCGCTGACGGCAGGCAGGACGTATGCCTTGATCGGACACGTGACCTTCGCCAAGGGCTCCACGCTCCGGACTGCGACCGCCACGCTCACGTTCCGCAGCTGCCCCACGCCCTGACGACACTTGGGAAAGGACCCGCCGGCTGCTACCCAGGAGCCGGCGGGCCTTTCGGCCACCGGACCAGACGAGCATCCGGAATCCGTGCTGACGGGGAGCACACGGGCGGCGGCTTACGGGCGGCGGTATCGAACCCGAGGACAGCCGTGTGCGGGATTACCGAGAAGAGGGCGGACAAGCAGCCGAACCGAGTGAGAACATTCGCTTGGGCGTGTCGAGTCAGTACTGGATCGAGGGTAGGTAGCTGCCGGCGGGCTCGTTGTACAGACCGATGCTCATGAGGGTCATGACCTGCACGACCCGCAATCGATGTTCGAGGCACCAGCGGAACAGGGCGCCGTCG
>JBEKMC010000063.1:0-22639 GCA_050008715.1 Acidimicrobiales bacterium
TGAGCACGTTCCCGCCGGTGGCGTTCGGCGTCGCTGCAGGCGTTGCAGTCTGGCTCTTGGCTGCCGATTGGACGACGTGGTCCTTGGGCCGCAGCTCGTCCGCGTCGAAGGCCCGGATCGCGACGTAGTGGGCGTGCCGGGCATGACCTGGCTGTGGTTTCGGGTCGGATCCGACCCAAAACCACAGCCACTTCTCCCTAGCCCCTGCTTCGAGGCATCGCCGCACACGTCGGCTCCGAGAACGAGGACGCTTCTTTCCCCAGCCGCCTGAGGGGCCCGGCTCAGGGCCGCCGGACTCGTCTCCGGTCCGGATGTCACCATGGTCGCATGTCCCTGCGCACGACGTTCACCGAGATGTTGGGCGTCGCCCACCCGATCGCCCTCGCGCCCATGGGCGGCGTTGCCGGCGGCAGGCTCGCGGCGGCCGTCTCCAACGGAGGTGGCCTTGGACTCGTGGGCGGCGGCAGGGGAGAGCTTCGATGGCTCGAGCGGGAGTTGGCGATCGTGGCCGAGGGGACGGAGAGACGGTGGGGTGTGGGTTTCTTGTCGTGGTCTTGCACCGTCGAGATCGTCGAACGAGCCCTCGAGTACCAGCCCAGTGCAGTCATGCTGTCCTTCGGCGATCCGCGGCCGCTCGCCGAGCCGGTGCTCGAGGCAGGCGTCCGCTTGATCATCCAGGTCACCGACCGCGAAGAGGCAGAGACGGCGATGGCGGTCGGGGCCGACGTCATCGTGGCGCAAGGGGCCGAGGCCGGCGGCCACGGCGGTGGCCGAGCCACATTGCCCTTCGTGCCGATCGTTGCCGATCTCGTCGAGCCCGTTCCCGTGCTGGCCGCCGGCGGGATCGCCGACGGGAGGGGCGTCGCCGCCGCCCTTGCGCTCGGCGCCGCCGGAGCGCTCGTCGGCACCCGCTTCGAAGCCACGGGCGAGGCGCTCGTCGAACCCGAGGTCACGAAGGCGATCATCGAGGGCCGAGGAGAGGACACGGAACGGAGCCGCATCCTCGACATCGCCCGCTCCGCACCGTGGCCGGAGCGCTATCCGGCGCGGACGCTGCGCAACGCCTTCCTCGATCGCTGGCGCGGCCGGGAGGTCGAGCTCGAGGCGGACGAGCACGCCAAGGCCGCGTTTGTCGCCGCCGTCGAACGCGGTGACCTCGATGCCGTCCCAGTGTGGGCGAGTGAGTCGATCGACCTCATCACCGAGGTGATCCCGGCGGACGAGCTGGTCCGGCTGCTGGTGGCGGAGACCGAGGAGGCGCTGCTACGCGTCGCGGGACTGGTGACGCCGGCGCCCTGACGCCGGCGCCTGACAGCGGCGCCCGAGGCCGCGGCACGACCCTTCGCTAGGCGCCCGCGTCGTCCCCCGACGGTGCGGTGCGAGGGAGCAGCCACACGAGGCCGAGGCAGATCACGGCAATCCCGGCGACGACGGCGACGCTCACGGTCATGGCGTGCCCGGCTCCGTGCCCGGCCCGCTGGCTGAAGTACACCGTCGTCACGACGGCCGCGCCGACGGCTCCGGCCAGCTGTTGCACGGCACTCAGCGAACCGCTGGCGCTGCCACCCTCTGACGGGTCGATGTCCCCGAGCGCCACGTCGTAGATGCTGCTGAAGCACGCCCCCATACCGATTCCGAGCAGCAGCAGGGACGGTGCCAGCGCCCACAGGCTCACCGACATGCCTTCGGTGGCAACCGTCGCCCAGAGGCTGCCGGCGCCGGCGAGCGTGATGCCGAGACCGGTGACCACGAGCCGGCGGCCCAGCTTCTCGATCAGCGGTCTGCACACGAGGGACGAAGCGATGATGCCGACCATGATCGGGGCGAGCCCGATGGCAGCGTGAGCAGGCCTCAGCCCCAAGGCGGTCTGCAAGAACAAGGACGTCACGTAGGCGAAACCGTTGACGGCAGCGAAGTAGGCGAAGCCCAACACGAGCCCTGACGTGAAACCCCGGTTCCTCAGAAGAGTCGGGATGATCAACGGATTGGCCGCGAGGCGCTGCCGGACGCAGAAACCCCCGAAGAACGCGCCGCCCGCAACCAGGCTCAGGATCGGCGTCCCCGTCCATCCGGAAGTGGATCCCTCGATCAGCCCGAAGATCAAGGCGAACATGGCGGCGCCGAGAAGGCCGGCGCCGACTCCGTCGATGGGTACCTCCCCGGCCTCGGCGTCCTCCGGCAGGAACTTGACGGCGGCGACGAAGCCGACGGCGCCGAGCACGATGTTGATGAGGAAGATCGGGCGCCACGTGAGCCCGGCGATGTCCGCGTCGATGATGAACCCGGCGACGATCGGCCCGAGCACGGCCGAGACGCCCATTACCGGGCCGAAGGCACTCACGGCGCGCGGGATCTGCTCACGGGTGAAGCTGGCGGTCAGGATGCTGATCCCTTGCGGTATCAACAGCGCGCCGAAGGCGCCCTGCACCAGTCGGGCACCGATCAGCATCGTCGGAGTGACCGAGAGGCCGCACAGCAACGACGCAGCCGCGAAGCCGGCGATGCCGATCAGGAACAGACGCCGTTTGCCGTATCGGTCGCCCAACCTCCCGCCGACGACGAGGAGGACACCGAGGGCAAGGGCGTAGCTGGCGCCGAGCCACTTGATGAGCGACTCGCCACCGCCGATGTCTCGCACGATCGTCGGTGCGGCGATGTTGGTGATGGTGCTGTCCATCAAGTCGAGCACGTCGGCGATGAGGACGATGGCCAGGATGATCCGCAGCCGCGTTGTCAGCCGGGACGGATCTCCGGCCTCCGCCCTGACGAGCGTTGCCGGCTCGGTCGTCATCTCCGCCTCCGAGCCGCCACCGGCACGTACGGCAGAGGCACGAGCGCGGCACGCTTGTCCTTCAGCCCTGCGACGAGCACGTCGATGCCCCAACGGAAACGCTCGCCAGGCTCGCCGGCAACGAGGGCGCCCCTCAGCTCGTGCAGCCTCGGAAGCGCCTCGGCCGAGACGTCAGCCAGGGCGCGTGCCATGTCCGACTCGTTCTCCTTCGTTCCCGGCTGCTCGTCTCGCGTGCCGTGCTCGGCTGCGGTCGAGGTCGCGTACTGCATGAGCAGGTCGCAACCCCAGGCGGCGGCGCCGGGATCCGTGCCTCCTTCGTCGAGAAGGTCGAGGAGCGTCTCGAGAAGCCGGAGGCTGTTCGGTCCGCTCGGACGGGTGAAGATGCTGAGTCTGGCGACGCTCGGGTAGGCGAACAGCACGGCCGTGTACGACGCCAGCACCGACGCCAGGCGATCCTGCCAGGGACCCTCCGACGCGCCCGGTGACAGGTCGACGTCGCCGAGCAACTCGTCGAGCAGCGCCGCAGAGAGCTGCTCTGCGTTGCGGAAGTAGACGTAGAGGGATCCGGCCCCGGTCTCGAGGGCGGTGGCCAGGCGGCGCATCGTGAGCCGTTCCAGTCCTTCTGTGCGCAGCAGGTTGATCGCCGCCGCGAGGATTGCCTCCCGGCTCAGAGGGGGCTTGGCCGGGCGATCCCGGCGGCTCACGGGTTGCGACGGCGGTGTGGCCATGCCGCCAGCATATCGCGAACACGTTCGTTACGAACACGTTCGTTCGATCGACTGCGCGACGCTCGGTCGACGGCGCCACTGACGGCCCTACGCTCGGTTGACGGATCGAGGAGGTCGCGGTCGTGAGTTCTCCCAAGACGAAGGTGGTCACCGCCGGTGGGCTCGGGGCGACGGTTGCGCTGGCAGCAGCGGCCGCCAGCCCGGCGGTACGGACGGAGATGCGCCGGCTCCGCGGCTTCATACGTCCCCTGGACGTCAAGGCCGGCGCACCCATCCCGCCCCCGCTACCACCAGGTCACATCGTCCCGGTCGACGGCGTCGGCGAGCTCTTCGTGCGCGACAGCGGTGGGGGTGCCCCCGCCGTCCTCTTACTGCACGGATGGGGAGCAACCGCGGACGTCAACTTCTTCCAGGTCTACCCGGCCCTCACCGACGCGTACCGAGTCGTGGCGCTCGATCACCGTGGTCACGGTCGCGGTCTGCGGATGGTGGCGGACTTCAGCCTGGAGGACTGTGCCGACGACGCGGCAGCGCTCCTGCGGCAGCTCGGGATCGAGCGGGCGGTCGTCGTCGGCTATTCGATGGGCGGCCCGATCGCGCTCTTGCTGGCTCATCGTCATCGGGCAATGTGTACCGGGCTCGTGCTCGAAGCGACGGCCCTCGAGTTCCAGGACGGCCTGCGCGAGCGGGCACTGTGGCGCAGCCTGAACGTGTTCGAGGCGGCGCTACGCCACGGCTCGGGCGACGGCGTGGTGCAGCGAGTGCTGCGGGCGGCGGTCGACGAGGAGCCCGCGCTCGATGCGTATCGCTCCTGGGTGGGTGCGGAATTCCGCCGTGGTGACATTCGCAGCATCGTGGAAGCGGGCCGGGCGCTCAGCAGCTACGACGCCCGTCCCTGGGCGTCGTCGTTGGGCCTTCCCGCCGCCTCTGTGATCACCACGTCGGACCGGCTCGTGGCGCCCCGTAAGCAGCGGTCCTTGGCGGCGGCCGTAGGCTCCGAGGTCTTCGAGCTTCGCGCCGACCACGACGTGCCCATCACCGGGGGATCAGAGCTCGGGCGGATCACGCGCTCCGCCGTCGATCATGTGACGGCGCTCGCAGCTCCCGCCACACGGCGGGCGCGCAGCCGAGCGTCCTGATGCTCGACGACCTCGGCCTGCGGCAGCTTCTCGAGACGCTCGTCTCCATCGAGTCGGTGAACCCCGATCTCGTCCAGGGCGCCAGTGGCGAGGGCCGCCTCGGCGACTTTGTCGGCTCGTGGCTGGCCGAGCGCGGCGTGGAGGTCTCCTATCAGCAGGTGACGGACGGGCGCCGCAACGTCATCGGTCGGGTTCGTGGCAGCGGCGGCCGGCCGTCCCTCCTGCTCAACGCCCACCTCGACACGGTCGGGACGGCCTCGATGCCCGATGCCGGGAGGCCGGCGGTCGAAGGGGGGCGCCTCTACGGTCGGGGCGCTCAGGACATGAAGTCGGGCTTGGCCGCTGCCATGGCCGTCGCCGACACGGCCGTGGACATGCAGCTCTGCGGCGATCTCATCCTGGCCGCCGTCGTCGACGAGGAGGGCGACAGCAAAGGGACCGACGTCCTCCTGAAAGAGTGGACCGCCGATGCCGCCATCGTGCTCGAGCCGACCAGTCATGTGATCGCTCCGGTCCACAAGGGTTTCCTCTGGGCTGACATCGAGACGATCGGCGTGGCCGCCCACGGGTCGGATCCGGACAGTGGGGTCGATGCCATCGTCGCCATGGGCGGCGTCCTCGTCGAGCTCGGGCGCCTGGCGGAGGAGGTGCGCGGTCGTGCCCCGGTGCCGCCGGCGGGCACCGGCAGCCTGCACGCCTCGCTCATCGGCGGCGGGACCGAGCCATGCACGTATCCCGCCCAGTGCAGTCTGCTCGTCGAACGCCGCACCGTGCCCGGCGAGACCGAGGGCCAGGTCCTCGGCGAGCTGGAGGCTGCCGTCGCGGCCGCCAGTGCGGCCGCCGGCTCGCCTCGTTGGTCGGCCACGGTCTCGCTCCGTCTTGCGCGCCCGCCGCTCACGACGCCGCCGGACGCTCCGGTGGTCCAGGCACTGCAACGGGCCTGCACGGCAACGCTCGGCTCGGCAGAGCTTGGTTCGGCCGCGTTCTGGACCGATGCTTCGCTGATGTCGGAAGCCGGCATCCCTTCGGTCGTCTTCGGAGTCGAAGGCGGCGGCATGCACTCGTCTCGCGAGTGGGTCGAGCTCACGTCGGTACGAGCCGTCACCGACGTCCTCTTGGAGACCGTGCGCGATCTACTGGGGTGACACCTCGTGGAGGGTGCCACGCGGAAGCGGATCATCGAGTGCCCGGCTTCCGGTGAGTATCATGCGTCGGTTGCCGACAACGGGGGTTCGACCGATGGCTGCATTTGATGCCAAGAAGCTGTCACAACTGGACTGGGTGATCGCGGGGGCGGGTGTCGTCGCGTTGATCTCGTTGTTCCTCCCCTGGGAGGGCTGGTCGGACGGGCCGTTCTCCGCCTCGGCAAGTGGTTGGAGCACCGGGTATGGCTGGTTGGGCGTCCTGCTCATCATCGCTGCCGCCGTGTATCTCGTCTTGCTGCGGGCCGAGAGCAATCTGCCGAGTCTTCCCGTTGGCCCCGCAGTGGCCGTCCTCGGCGCGGCCGCCCTCGGGTCGCTCATCATCATTCTCCGGTGGCTGACGCTGCCGAGTGGATCCAGCCCATCTGGGACCGGTGCCTTCACGTTCAGCTGGGGCCCTCGCATCGGCCTGTTCCTTGCGTTGCTCGCAGGGCTTGCGCAGGTTGCCTGTGCCTTCCTGTCGTTTCGCACCTCGGGCGAGGTACTTCCCTGGGCGGCCAAGTCCTCTCCCACCCAAGGCGTGGGTGCGCCGGCGCCCGGTGGTTTCGTGGCTCCATCGGCCGGCTTCATGCCGACGTCCGGTGGTACGGAGCCGCCAGTCAGTGACACCGAGCCGCCAGAAGGCGACGGGTATCCCCCGACGAGCTGAGACTCGGGGTGGCAGCCCCCGCCCGCCGTTCACGCCACCGACTCTCGGCACGGCCATTTGTGACTTCCGGCCCTAATCGCTCCCGCGCTGGGCAGGCATCCTGGTGGTGGAACCTCAACAGGGAGCAATCATGGCTGTCAAAGTAGGAATCAACGGATTCGGGCGGACGGGTCGCGCCCTGTTTCGGGCCGCGGCTCGTTCGGAGCTCGATCTCGAGATCGTCGCCGTGAACGACTTGGCCTCGCCGGAGGCGCTCGGGCGCCTGCTCGCACGTGACTCGGTGTTCGGCCGCCTCGGTCTGCCGGTGCGTGTCGAGGGCGATGTCATGATCGTCGGGGACCAGCGCATCCACATGGTGAGAGAGCCGGAGGTAAAGGCTCTGCCATGGGCTGAGCTCGGCGTCGAGGTCGTGGTCGAAGCGACCGGGCGGTACACCGCTCGCGATGCCGCCGCCCTCCATCTCGATGCAGGGGCGCAGCGAGTCGTCGTCTCCGCACCGTCGAAAGGGGCGGACGCCACCTTCGTGATGGGAGTCAACGACGACACCTTCGATCCCGCCGCCCACATCGTCATCTCGAACGCGTCGTGCACCACGAACTGCCTCGCACCGATGGCAAAAGTCCTCGACGATGCGTTCGGTCTCGAGCAGGGTTTCATGACGACCATCCACGCGTACACCGGCGACCAGCAGCTCGTGGACTCGGTGCACAAGGATCCGCGCCGCGCCCGGGCGGCCGGCCTCAACATCGTCCCCACCACGACCGGGGCTGCGCGCGCGACCGGGGACGTCCTCCCGCACCTGGCCGGGCGCCTCGACGGTATCGCCCTGCGAGTGCCGGTCGCCGACGGCTCGATGACCGACTTCGTCGCCACGCTGCGGGACACGCCGACCGCCGACGAGGTTCGCGAGGCGTTCAAGGCGGCGGCTGCAACTGCCGCCCTCCTCGGGCGACTCGAATACTCCGACGAGCCCCTCGTCTCGACCGACATCATCGGCAGCACGTCCTCGTGCGTCTTCGACGCCGCCCTGACGATGGCTGCGGGACATGTCGTCAAGGTGCTCGGCTGGTACGACAACGAGTATGGCTACGCGAACCGGCTGGCCGAGCTCGTCGCCAAGGTGGGTGCCGCCCCCCGTCCGTAGGATGGGGGCATTCGGCCCTTGAACACGAGCCCGGGTGAGCGCATCCTTATGGCGAGGACCGAGCGGCCGGCATCGCGTGTGGTGCGGTGCCGGGCGTTACGGAAAGATGGCGTGCCATGGCTGAGGAGACGAGGGGCGAGCACTCGATGTCGCTGCCGGCGGAGACCCTGAGGGCAGCTGCCGCCGAGACCGCACTCGATGCCGAGACGGCATCTGCCGCCCTGTCTCCTCCTGACGGCAGCCGGTATTGGGTGTCCATGATCGCGAGCGTCGTGCTGCCACTGGCAGCCGCCCTCGTTCTCGTACCGTTCCGCGACCATTTCGCCAATGCAGCCGCCGCCCTCGTCCTCGTGGCCGTCGTCGTGGGCGTGGCCGCCTTCGGCGAGCGACCCTCGGGTTGGATCGCCTCGGTCTCGAGCTGCGTGTGGTTCGACTTCTTCCTGACACGGCCCTACGAGCGCTTCTCGATTGCGGCGGCAAAGGACGTCGAGACGACGATCGCCCTGCTGGTAGTCGGCGTCGCCGTCACGGAGATCGCCGTGCGCAGTCGCCGTCACTTTGCCGTGGCGATGGAGGAGGGCAATTATTTGGCGCTCATCCACGACGTGTCCGATCTCGTCGCCCGAGGCGCGTCGACGGAGGCGGTGATCGCCGCCGCCCGGGACGATCTCGTCGAGCTCCTCTTGCTTCGCGACTGCCGCTTCGAATCGACGAGCAGCCCTCGGCGCCGCGCCCAGCTGTTGCGCAACGGCGAGGTGGAGCTCGGTGAGCAGCGTTTCGACGTGGCACGCGACGGCTTGCCCGACGACGAGGTCGATCTCGTCGTGCAGAGCAACGACCGTGAATACGGCGTGTTCGTCATGGCCGTCGGAGCGCGCCGCCCCGTGTCCATCGAGCAGCGCGTCGTGGCGCTCGTCCTGGCGGACCAGGTGGGTGCCGCGCTGGCTGCGTCAGGCTCGAACTGATCCTCCTCCTCACCGGGAGACCCTGCGACCGCCCGGGCGCCCCTGCGACGGCGAGGCGCCCACGCCTGCACGGGAGTGAGTAGCGTCGAAGACGTGTCCGAGGTGATCGCGTCTGGGCTCGAGGAGTCGGGCCTGCTCGAGGCGATCCTCTCGATCGCGTCCGATCTCGAGCTCGAGGGCGTGCTCCGGCGCATCGTGTCCGCCGCCTGCACGCTGACAGACGCCACCTACGGCGCCCTCGGAGTGCTCGATGCCACGGGCGACGAGCTCGCTCAGTTCGTCACTTTCGGGCTCTCGGATTTCGAGGAGGCTCGAATCGGTGAGGGACCCAAGGGCTACGGCGTCCTCGGCCTGCTCATCAACGACCCGCAACCCATCCGGCTGGCGGATCTCGGGGCGCACGAGAAGTCGTTCGGGTTCCCGCCGGGGCATCCGCCGATGCGCTCGTTTCTCGGGGTTCCGATTCGGGTGCGAGGGCTCGTCTTCGGCAACCTCTACCTCACCGAGAAACGGACCCAGGCGGAGTTCACCGAACGCGACGAGCGCCTCCTCTCGTCGCTCGCGGCCGCCGCCGGCGTCGCCATCGACAACGCTCGCCTCCACCAACGTCTCGGCGAGCTGGCCTTGTTCGCCGACCGCGAGCGCATCGCTCGCGACCTGCACGACACCGTCATCCAGCGGCTCTTCGCCATCGGGCTCAGCCTGCAGGGGCTGGCCGGCGTGGTCGACCCACCGAGCGCAGGAGACCGCATCGAGGCGGCGGTCGACGAGCTCGACCTCACGATCGCGGACATCCGCAGCACGATCTTCGCGTTGCAGGCGCGCAACGACATGGGTGTCCGTGCCGAGATCACGCGCGCCGCCACCGAGACGCGCGACGCCCTCGGGTTTCTCCCGCGCGTTGCCTTCGAGGGGCCGATCGACTCGGCTGCGGAGGCCGAAGTGGCCGCATCGGCGATATCGGTCGTGCGGGAGGCATTGTCCAATGCGGTCCGCCACGCCCGCGCCACGCGAGTCGAGGTGGTCGTGGCGGCGACGCCCCACGCATTCGAGGTGACGATCAGGGACAACGGCGGGGGGATGCGTCGATCGGCGTCGCCAGCGGGCCACGGGCTGCGGAACATGGCGTCTCGGGCCGAGCGGTTGGGCGGCTCGCTGGATGTGCGATCGGCGCCGGGTGAGGGTACGACGATTCGATGGAGCGTGCCCCTGTGACGACGCCTGCAACGTGACTGCGAGCATGCGGCTGATCGCCTGAGCCGGCTGCCGCCGCGTTGGTAAAGATTCGGGAAACTCTCGGGCAATGGGGTCCTTTGGCCCTATGCGCCCCGCGTCTCCCCCAGCACGATGTATCGGGTGGTAGACGCGCAGCTAGCCGGCGCTTGTCCGCACGAGCGGAGGTCACCGGTCAGCCGAGCGGGAAGGCCGCAGGAGCCCGGATGAGCGCCGAGATCGAGGGCGGGTCCGGCTTCGAACAATCTGCGGCAGGCGACGCCGGGTCCCCCTCCCGGCGCCGCCATGCCGTATTCATCAGTGATTTCGTGCACCTCGAGTACTCGTTCGACGAGGTGTCGCCCGCGCTCTTGGATCCCGACGGCGAGTGGCGCGATGTTGCCGCCGGCTCGGCGGCCCGCCAGCGTTTCGAGGTGATCATCGGTGAACCCCGGCGGAAGGATTTGAGCGTGATCATCCCGATGCGTTGGGAGCCGGTCGCATTCGAACGCCTCCTCCCGGTCCTCGACGCCGACATCGAGCTGCTGAGCCTCGGCGCCGAGCACTGCCGATTGTCGATGAGCGGCCGATACCAAGTGCCGCTCGCCCAGCTCGGAGCGACGCTCGACCGGCTGGCGATGCACCGCGTGGCCGAATCGGCCGTGAGGCGTTTCCTCTCCGAGATCGCCGACGTCCTGACGGCTCACCGGCCTGAGGCGCCGCCGGCCTGAGGCGCCGCCGGCGTCACGGTTCGCCGGCCTGACGGCTCGCCGAATCGCCTGCAGTCAGCTTGAGCTGCGCTGGGACCCGCCGTCAGTGCTCGGTCGCGTCCAGCACGGAGTCGACAGGGCGGCGCGGCGTCGTCGGGTGGCCGTGGGCATAGCCCATGCGGAGGACGATCTGAGGGTGACCGAGGAGCCCGAGGCCGGCGGCCAACATCGCTCTCATCGAGGCGACTTCGGTCACCTGGGTCATCGGTGATGCCTGGACGCCCGCCGCCGCCGCTTCCAGCAGCAGACGGCCGAGCGCCTCGCCCGCCACGAGCCAGGCCCGGCGATCGTCACCAGGTGTTCCGACGATGCAGACGAGCGGGTGCTCGGCCGGCGGAGGGATGTCGTAGCCGGCGGCGTGGCTGTCATCGGGCTCGGTCTCGCTGAGCCGGGCAGCCTCCATCTCGCGGAGTTGGAAGGCCGAGGCACGTTCGTGCGTGGGGACGACGGCAGCGGCCGGGATCCCGTCGCCGGAGCCTTCGGGCCGGTTCAGCCAATTGGCGAGCTCGGCCTCGTAGCGGTCGTCGTGGCGTTCGATGTCGTCGGATCTCGCCAGCAAGACCGCCAGGGTGACCTCGTCGGCCTTGTGGCCGAGGACGCGGAGCCAGGCGCCGGCCTCGGCAACGGTGTGCTCCAGGCTGGCGACGAGGTCGTCGGGAACTGGAGTCTCGTCGAAACGCTCCCGAGCGGTGTACCGGGTCGGCACCGCCGCACGGAGGCGCTCGTCGTCGCCGGCGGGCTCGTCGCCACCGATCTCGATCCAGGCCAAGTGGTCGGGATCGACGGCGTCAGGCAGAAGGTGGACGGCGCAGGCCCGTCCGAGGGAACGGACGCCGATGCGAGCGAATTCGATGGCCGCACCGCAACTCAAGTGGAGATCGCGCTGCTCCGGGTCGATGACTTCGAGAGATCGCGCACGATCGGCGAAGACGTCGAGGCCGACGACGTCTGCGCCGGCGGCCGTGCGGGCGGCGAAACGCCACGGCTGCGTGTTGTGCACCGACGGCGCCTTCGTTGCGAGTTCGACGACCGTGCGAAGTTCCTCGGCGTTCATTGGCTCCTCCCGACCACGCGCACCCTCATCTTCACCGTACTAGTCAAGCGTGAACTGTCCGCTCGCCTCCAAGCACTGTCCTCTCGCTTCCAAGCACTGTCCTCTAGCCTCCAAGCACTGGCGGCCACGATCGAGCGTGATCGTCTCGTCCATGCAAGCGAGATCGTCCTGTCGGTGGCTCATGAGCACGATGGTGCGGCCGCCGAGGACGCGCAGCATGTCGCCGAGCACCCGTGCGCCGGTGTCGGGGTCGAGGTGAGCGGTCGGCTCGTCGAGCACGACGACACCGGAGTGGCGGAGCATCACGCGGGCGAGACACAGGCGCTGGCGTTCTCCTCCGGAGAGGAGGCTGCCGTTCTCGCCCACGGTGGAGCCCAGCTGCAGCGGCAGTCGCTTGACGACCGAGGCGAGCCCGGCGATGCCAAGGGCTGTCCATAGCTCGTCATCGGTGGCTCCCGGTCGCGCCATCTCCAGGTTCGCCCGGATGGATCCTGCGAACACGTGGTCGTCGCTCGAAAGGGCGCCGACAACGCGGCGCACGTCCCGTCCGGATACTGCCGCCGTATCGGTGACGCCGACGAATGCGCGACCGAGCTCGAGATCGACGAGGCGCAGCAACGCCGTCGCCACCGTGGACTTCCCGCTGCCGCTGGCGCCGGCGATGCCGAAGCGCCGTCCCTGCCCGACCGAGCAGCTGAGCTTTCGCAGGGCAAGATTCTCCGAGCCGGCGTAGCGCACGGTGACCTCGTCCAGGGTGACTGCATGCGGACCGGGCGCCAGGGGCAACGCCAGGGCCGGCTCGTGGACGGGCGAGGGGCGCCGTTCGAGAGCGAGAAGGCGCGCCCCTGCCTCCACATCGGCCGGCAGCTTGGAGAACGCCTCCGGCAGAGTGGCGACACTCTCGAAGGTCGCCAGCCCGAGCACGGGCAACACGGCTGCGTCGACTCGCGGCAGCGTGCCGGTGTGCATCGCCTGCACCGTCAACACGAGCAGGAGGACCAGGGTCGTGCCGGTCACGAGGACGCAGGCGGCCTGGCACGCCCCCCGCCGCCGCGCCGCCTGTAGCTGTGCCGTCCGCATCGCCACATCCAGGGCCTCGAGGCGTTCGAGTGCCGGTGAGAGGCGGCCGCTGGCGGCGAGCTCCGGTGCGGCCGCCAGCAGGTCTGCGACGTCGCCGGCGATCTCACCCCGGGCCTCCGCCACCCGCCGTGCCGGCCCCCGCCCCACACGATGGGCGATGAGCGGGACGGCTGCGGCGTTGAGCAGGAGGCCGAGCAGGAGGGCGACCGCCGCGAGGGGCACGAGGAGCGCTGCGACACCGACGGCGGCGGCGACCGTGACGGCGCCTGCCAGCGACAGCGGGAGCACGAGGAGATAGAGGTTCTGGAGTCGGTCCACGTCGTCGACGCTGCGAGAGAGCACGTCCCCGGAACGCTCGCCGCCGAGTCCGGCGGGCGCCAAGCGTGCGAGCGTGGCGAAGAAACGCACCCGGAGCCGCCCAAGCACCCGGAACGCCAGGTCGTGCGTGCTGAGGCGCTCGAAGTAGCGGAGCCCAGCCTTCGAGAACGCGAGGAACTGGACGAGGCACATTGCGGCCGTGAGAGCGGTGAGGCCTGGTCGTTCGGCCGCCCGGTCGATCAGCCAGGCGGAGCTCGTGGCGAGCGCCGCCGCCGCCATCGAGGCGGCGCTGCCGAGGCCGATCGCCCGGGCGGCACGGCGCCCGTCGGGCTTCAGGACTCCGAGCAAGTCCGGCAGGACGTGGCGGCCGGTCGCCGCCGCCCCTCGCCCTGCCGGCCCTCGCCCTGCCGGCCGTCGCACCGCCGGCCCGAGCCCTGCCGGCCGTCGCACCGCCGGCCCGCGCTCAGGCACGACCTGGCATCCCCGTGAGCAGGCCTGACAGACCGGACCAGCTCGGACGCGACACGATCTCGTGCTCGGATCCGAGGTCGAGAACGCGGTCGCATCGGGCAGCGACCGCCGGTGAGTGCGTGACGACGACGAGTGCCGACGATGCAGTGGCGTCGAAGATGCCGGTCACGACGTGCTGCTCGATGCGGGCGTCGAGGTGGGCGGTCGGCTCGTCGAGCAGGTAGAGGTCGGCCCTGCGGCAAAGTGCGCGGGCAAGGCCTATCCGCTGGCGCTCTCCAGAGCTGAGGCCGCTCCCGCCCTCGCGCAAGGTCGCGTCGAGACCGCCGAGCGACGCGACGAGCTCCTCGGCGCCCGCATGCCGCAGGGCCGACGCCGCCTTGTCGGCGAACCCGATGCCGGCAAGCCCGATGCCGGCAAGCCCGATGGCGGCGAACCCGGCTTCGGTTGGCCCGTCCTCGCTGGTGAGGGTCACATTGGCGAGCACACTGCCCGTGACGATCGCAGGGGCTTGCGGCATCCAGGAGAGCTGCTGACGCCACGTCGCCAGGTCCGCCGTCTCGGACCATTCGCCGCCAAGGGCGAGCATCCCACCGCTCGGCCGCAGGTAGCCGAGCAACGCGATGAGGAGCGTGCTCTTGCCACAGCCGGTCGGTCCGACCACGGCCAGGCGCTCGCCCCGTTGCAGCGAGAGCGTGAGCGGGCCGAGTGCGAAGTCGGACCGCGGTCGCCGTAGGACGACAGCACGGAGCTCGACGAGCGGCACCGATACTTCACCGGAGGCGTTCGCCGATTGACTGGGTGCTGGGGGAGCAGGACGCCTGCCGGCGGGAGCGGGGCGCTCGCTGCCCGACGGCGCGTCGGCGTCGTCCGTGAGTGCAGCCAGCACGCGATCTGAGGCGCCGATCCCGTCCGCGGCCGCATGGAAGCGGGCCGACGCCTTCCGTAGCGGGAGGAAGACCTCGGGCGCGACGAGCAGCACAGCAAGGGCGGTCGTCAGGTGTATCTGGCCGGACAGCAGACGGAGCCCGAGCACGATGGCGACGAGCGCGGTGGCGAGCGACGCGAGCAGCTCGAACACGAACGACGAGAGAAACGCGTAGCGAAGCGTGCTCAGTGTCGCCACCCGGAGGCGGTCGGTCGTGTCCGCGATCGCCTTCAGCTGGTTGGCGATGCGGTCGTACAGCTTCAGGGTGGTGAGACCGCGGACGACGTCAGCGAAATGACCTCCGAGGTGCTCGAGCTCGGACCATTGGCGGCGCATCCGCCCGGCGGCCTCCTGACCGAGCAGGATCATGAACACGGGGACCACCACGAGCGTGCCCGCGAGGATGAGCGCCGACCAACGGTCGATGCCGAGCATCCAGCCGAGAAGGACGAACGGCGCGAGGACGCCGACGACGAGTTGGGGCAGGTAGGCGGAGAAGTACTGGTCGAGGGTGTCGATGCCTCGCGTCGCGAGGAGGATCAGCTCGCCTGCTCCGGCGCCGGGCCGACGGGTCGCGATCGGCTCCGGCCCCCGCTCCACCAGCCGGCGGACGAGACGGCCCCGCAGCTCGCCGCGGACGGCGGTCGCCCCGCGCTCGGCCACGACCTCGCCCACGAAGGAAAGGGCGGCCCGGACGGCCACGGCGGCGACGAGCACGAGCAGGGGAGCGAGGAGCCGTCCAGCCGTCGTGCGCCCCGGCGCCGCGAAGGCGCGCCCGACACAGGTCGCGAGCGCGACTGCCTGAACGAGCACGGCGGCAGTCATCGCCGTGCCGACAGCCACGGCACCGATGACGGCGGGACGAGCGGCCCGCGTCTCGCGGAGCAACCGGCGGTCGAACGGAGCCCGGCTGGCCCCGGGCTGCCGGCTGGCCCCGGGTTGCCGGCGTGAACGCGTACCGGAGCTGGCCGGCAGGCTCAACTCGGCCGTCGCACGCGGGCTCGGAAGACCCAGTACGACCATCCTTGGTACAGCAGGACGAACGGCGTGAAGATGGCCGCCACGATCGTCATCACGCCGAGGGTGTAGTGCTGCGAGGCCGTGTTCACGATGGTGAGGTTGTTGGCAACCGAGATGGTGGAGACGAGCACCCGCGGGTAGAGGTTGAGGAAGACAGTCAGCATCGTCAACAAGATGGCGCCACCGGTGGCCACGAAAGCCCAGCCCTCGAGCTTCTCCCGCACGAGCCACGCCGTCCCGGCGAGGAGCACGAGTGCCATCACCGGGATGAAGCCTGGGACGACGCCGACGTCGTGGACGCGGTGTGCGGTGAGATAGGTCCAGGTGAGGAACCCCAGCGTGATGACGAGGGCCACGGGGGCGAGCGCGAGGGCAGCACGCTGTGCGCGTTCGTGGATCGGTCCCTCCGTCTTCAGGCACAGGAACGTGGCACCGTGCAGCAGGAACAGGCTCAAGGTGACGAGCCCGCCGAGAAGCCCATATGGCTCCACCAGGCGGAAGAAGCCGCCGACGACCTGTCCCGAGGCGTTGACGGGCACGCCGCTGACGAAGTCGGCGAAGGCGACACCCCAGAGTAGGGCCGGTAGGAACGAGCCCCAGAAGATCGCCCGGTCCCACGCCTTGCGCCACTTGTCCTCGGGGCGCTTGCTGCGGTACTCGAAGGAGACGCCGCGGACGATGAGGGCCAGCAAGACGAGGAACAGCGGCAGGTAGAAACCCGAGAACACCGTGGCATACCACTTCGGGAATGCCGCGAACGTGGCGCCCCCGGCCACGAGCAGCCAGACCTCGTTGCCATCCCACGTCGGGCCGATGGCGTTGATGCAGATCCTCCGGTCGGTGTCGTCTTTCGACAGGAAGGGTGCCAGCATGCCGACCCCGAAGTCGAAGCCCTCGAGGAAGAAGTAGCCGAGCCAGAGCAGCGCGATGAGGGCGAACCAGAGGATCTGCAGGTTGCCCGGTTGAGTCGTGATCGTCGCAATCATGATGCGGTCCCTATGTCCCCTTCGTTGCTCAATAGACGAGTGTGTCGACGAGGTCGTCGTGACCCGGGGTCTCGGCCGAGCCGTCCTTCAGCCCGGCCCCGGCGGCAAGAGCGAGCGCCAGCTGCGCCGGGTCGATCTCCAGCCCGGAACCTCCGTCGCCGGGCCCGCCGGCAGGCTCGTCGTCGATCGAGGTACGCGCCAGGCGCACGATCAAGCCGATCTCGATGATGCCGAGGAACGTGTAGACGGCGGTGAAGCCGACGAGGCTGAGGCCGACCGTGACGGCGCTCACGTGGCTGACGGCTTTGGCGGTCGTGAGCAGCCCGTAGACGACCCACGGCTGGCGGCCCATCTCGGTGAAGATCCACCCGGTGGAGTTGGCGAGGAAGGGTGCTCCGATCGCCCATAGGGCGATGCGCAGGTACCGGGGGGCGTGTTCGAGTCGCCGTCGCCGCATCAGCCAGAGTCCGTAGAAGGCGACGCCGAGCATGACGAAGCCGAGGCCGACCATGAGGCGGAACGACCAATACGTGATCCAGAGGACCGGCTTGTAGTTGCCGGGCCCGTATTCCTTCACCTCGGCTGCCTGAACCTGGTTGATCCCCTCGACCTTGCCGTCCCAGGTGTTCGTGGCGAGCAGCGACAGGATGTGGGGGATGCGCACCTGGAACACCGGTTGCCCTGTCAGGTCGCCGATGGTGATGAGGGAGAAGCTGGCGCCTTCCTGCGAGTTGTAGAGCGCTTCCGCAGCCGCCATCTTCATCGGCTGCTGCTTCGACATGAGCTTGGCCTGGCTGTCGCCCATCCAGATCGTGCCGAGGACCGAGATGACGGCGACCACGATGGCGATGCGGGCTGCCAAGGCGTGCAGCGGGCGCTCGTGGTCCTTGCGCATGTGCCAGGCACTGATGCCGAGCATGACCATGGCGCCGGTCAGGAGGGCGGCGAACACGACGTGCAGGTACTCCCCGATGAACGTCGAGTTGCCGATCACGGCCCAGAAGTCCGTCATGACGGCCTGCTGGGTCTTCGGGTCGATCTTGAAGCCGACCGGGTGCTGCATCCAGGCGTTGGCCGCCAGGATGAAAGCGGCCGAGAGCAACGTCCCGAGGCTCACCATCCAGATGCAGGCGAGGTGCACTCGGCGCGACACCCGGTCGCGGCCGAAGATCCACACGCCGAGGAATGTCGACTCCATGAAGAACGCCAGCAGGCCCTCGATGGCGAGGGGCGCTCCGAAGATGTTGCCGACGAAGGTGGAGTACTGCGACCACGCCATCCCGAACTGGAACTCGAGCACGATCCCGGTGACGACCCCGATGGCGAAGTTCACGAGGAAGATGTGGCCCCACCAGCGGGCGAGTTTCTCGTAGCGGGCGTCCTTCGTGCGGTAGGCGGCCGTCTGCAGCAGAGCCACGAGGAATGCCAGCCCGATCGAGAGCGGCACGAAGAGGAAGTGGAAGACCGTCGTGATCGCGAACTGCCAGCGGGCAAGCGAGAGGGCGGTCATCCCCGCGACGAGAGGAGAGGGCATGCGTCCATTGAAGACACCGCAAGAGGCCTGACCTAGGGCCAAAAGTCCCTATCGATCGGAGGTTGTCGACAGTCAGCCTGTCATGACTTCGGGCCGGCGGCCGGTCCTCAGTCGCTCGGGACGAGGACGGCGGCGCCGTTCACCCGATCGTGTACGAGGTCGCTCAGCGCCGTGCTGGCGGCTTCGAGGGGATACGCGGTCGTCTTCACCTGGATGCCGATCCGGGCCGCCACTTCGAGGAACTCTTCGCCGTCGGCGCGGGTGTTGGCGGTGACACTGCGCAGGCTCCGCTCCTCGAAGAGGTCGGTTGCATAGTGCAGGGTCGGGATGTCGCTCAGGTAGATGCCGGCGACGGCGAGCGTCCCGCCACGGTCGAGGGCTCGCAGGCAGCCGGGAACGAGGCTCCCGACCGGGGCGAAGAGGATGGCGGCGTCGAGCGGCTCGGGCGGCGCGTCGTCGGCGCCGGCGGCGCTCGAGACGCCGAGCTCGAGGGCGAGCGCCTGTGCCTGCGGTGATCTCGTGAGCACGTGGACGCGGGCCCCGTCGGCAAGAGCGATCTGGGCTGTGAGATGTGCCGAGGCCCCGAACCCGTAGATGCCGAGGCGGCCGCCCGGCGGGAGCTCGGCGCGGCGGAGGGCGCGGTAACCGATGATGCCGGCGCAGAGCAGCGGCGCCGCCATCTCGTCGGAGAACGCCGCCGGCAGGGCGTAGGCGAAGGCCTCGTCGGCCACGGCGTACTCGGCGTAGCCGCCGTCGCGATCCCACCCGGTGAATCTCGGGTCGACGCAGAGGTTCTCCCGACCTGCCTGACAGAAACGGCACACCCCACACGTCCTCGCCAACCAGGGCACGCCGATCCGGTCCCCGACCTCGAACCGGTTGGCGCCCGGCCCGAGCCGGTCGACGAGGCCGACGATCTCGTGCCCCGGGATCGTGAGCGGGCGCCTCGCCTCGAGGTCGCCTTCGGCCAGGTGAAGATCGGTGCGGCAGACGCCGCACGCCAGCACGCGAGGCGTGCATCATCGATCCATGTTGCCGCAACGGCGGGTTTCTCGGAGTCTGCCTCGGAGGCGCTCAGCCCGCGGACCACGTGGTGGGCGGCCGTATGCTCGGAAGCGCCACTGTCGTGGCCTCCAGCTGAGGCTGTGAACGGAAGAAGGGAACATGGCTGAGGACACCCGGATCGTGGTCGGGATTGACGGATCGCCGCAATCGAAAGTCGCCCTCGCCTGGGCAGCCCGGCAGGCCAAGCTCACCGGAGTTCCGCTCTGCGTCGTCATCGCCTGGGAGCTGCCGACCACCTACGGTTGGGCGGCACCGCTGCCCGAAGGCTTGGACTTCGAGAAGGACTCCGAAGGTGTGGTCAACGACGAGGTGGCGGCCGTCATCGGTCCGGATGCCGCCAGTCAGCTCGATCTCTCCGTCGAGGTCGTCGAAGGCCATCCCGCCGCTGTGCTGCTGCACCAGTCGGAGACGGCCGCCCTCGTCGTCGTAGGCTCCCGCGGGCACGGAGCCTTCGCCGGCATGCTGCTCGGTTCGGTCGGCCAGCACCTCGCCGCTCATGCCCATTGCCCCGTGATGATCATCCGGGACGGCAAGGCGGCGCCGGGCGGGGAGTGACGACAGTCGCGTCAGTGACGCCGGCGTCGAGCTGGTCGGTTGGGTTGGAGGGCGGTCAGCCGAGCTGGTAGCGGGCGAGCGCTCCGACTGCGAACCGCCGGCCCGACACGTGGTCGACGGCGATGCGGACGTACACGGCGCCGGGTTCGCCCACGAGCGGCGTCAGCCCGAGGGCGGTGGCGTCCTCGAGCTCGAGCGGATCGCGAACCAGGTAGGCAGTTCCCTGCGCGAGCACGCTCCACGCCTCCGGCGCGGGCGAGTCGCGGGTGTCGATGTGCTCGATCTCGAAGCTCACCGCCGGCTCCTCGATGAGCGCACGGAGCGCCGTGCCGGTACCGAGGCACAGGAGGATGTCGCCTTCGTGCCGCACGTAGTTCACCGGCAGGATGACGATCCTGCCGGCGACCGCAAAGCCGAGATGACCGACGTGCCCGGCGGAGCGGTCCAGCAACATGTGGCAGTCAGCCGCGGACAAGACCTCTGAACCGCGCTCGTCACGATCGCTCGAGGCATCCATCGTGGAAAATGGTACGGCCGGTTGCCTCGGCGGCCTAGGGTCCTTCGCCTCTGATGGCGGGCGACCCTCGCGAGGTTCCGCCCGCCATCCGGGCGAGGGGTCGTTACTCAGCTACGACGTAGGTGTAGTAGCGCAAGGAGCCGTCGTCCTCCCGCCGGGGGAAGATGCCTTGCATCTCCGTCTCGAAGCCGGGGAATTGGTTGTCGTTCTCCTCGAACAGGCGAAGGTAGGCGACGGCAGCCGAGTCGGCGGCGAAGCGCTCGCCGGGCACCATGATGGCGATCCCGGGTGGGTAGACCACGACAAGGCTGGCGGCCACGCGTCCGGCAAGCTCGTCCAAGGGGATTAGCTCGACGTCGTTGCGGATGAGCGCCGTGTGGGCGGCCGCTGGTGCGAGCACGATCTCCGGCTCGTGGCCGGCGTTGTAGACCGCCCGCTGCAGTGCGTCGGCTTCCCGGGTCTTGAGGAGCTGGTGCATCTCGTCGCAGAGCTGGCGCAAGCTGACGTTCCCGTACCGCTCCGGGTTGGCCGCCACAAGGTCGGGGAGCACATCGGCGAGCGCGACTCCCTTGTCGTAGGCGCGCTTGAAGTCGAGCAGCTCGGAGAGCAGCGTGGCCGACTTGCCTCGCTCGATGGCCGGCGTCACGAGCAGCAGGATCGTGTAGAAGCTCGTCTTCTCGTTCACGATGCCCCGTGAGCGCAGCACCGCCGCCGGCACCGCGGCCGGAATGCCCGTCGTGGAGAACTGGCGACCGTTCTCGATGCCGGGCGTCGTGAGCGAGCACTTCGTCGGGTCGAGCATGACGTAGCCAGGGGCCAGACCGTCGAGGTCGTGCCAGTCGTCGCCTTCGTGGAACATCCAGCACTCCGGCACGCTCGCAAGGATGTCGTCGGACACGTCCCGCCAGGCAACCCCTTCGATGCCGCCGTTGGCGATCGCTTTCGCGATCGTGTCGCGGGTGTCGGCGGTGAGGAACGGCGCCCCCAGGGCCGCTTCCAGCTGCTCGATCCCCACGGTGACGCGATGGGGGCCGAAGATGTCGAAGAACCAGCTGTGGGCGGGATCGCCGTCGCGGGCGCCGATCTCGTCGTGGTAGGCCTCGACTTGCTTGCGCAAGGCGATCGACTCCCGCACGGCGTCGTCCATGAGCGCGAAGCCCGGACGCCCCCGCATGATCTCGGCGCCGACGTCGAGGGAGGCGATCATGTTGTACTGCGGCGAGGTCGAGGTGTGCATCATGAATATCTCGTTGAAGCGGTTGTGGTCGATGCGCCGCTTCTGGCCCCGTAAGTGTGAGTCGCGGACGTGGATCTGCGACGCCTGTGACATGCCCGCGAGGCACTTGTGGGTCGACTGGGTCGTGTAGATGCCCGGGTCCTCCGGCCCGAGGTTCTCGAGCGACATGCCGAAACGATCGACGAACAGCGGGTGGAACTTCGCATAACCCATCCAGGCCTCGTCGAAGATGATGTAGTCACACAGCGAGCCGATGCGGTCGAGCACTTCGCGCTCGTTGTAGCAGACGCCGTCATAGGTGGTGTTCGTCAAGATGGCGAGACGGAAGGGGCGCTTCTTCTTGGCGACCTCCGGGTCGGTGACGAGCGGGTTGGCGGCGATCTGGCCGCGGATGTAGTCCTCGTTCAAGAGACGATGGTCGACCGGTCCGATGATGCCGTTGGCATCACGCGTCGGGTTCAGGTACACGGGGATGGCGCCGGCCATCATGAGAGCGCCGTGATGCATGGACTTGTGGCAGTTGCGGTCGAAGAGCACGAGGTCGCCCGGAGCGAGCAGTGACATCGTCACCATCTTGTTCGAGGTGGACGTGCCGTTCAGCACGAAGTAGGTCCTCTCGGCGCCGAAGATCTCGGCGGCGCGTTGCTCTGCGTCGAGCACGGGGCCCTGGTGCTGGAGGATGGACCCGAGCTCGGGGGAGGCGTTGCAGAGGTCGCCTCGCAGGAACGGCTCGCCCACGTAGTCGAAGAAGATGCGGCCGAGGGGGGTCTTGCGGTAGAACATGCCGCCGTTGTGGCCCGGGCAGCACCAGACCCAGTTGTAGTCGTCCACGTAACGTTTGAGTGCCCCGAAGAACGGTGACAAGAGCTGGTCGGCATAGTCGGTCACGAGGCGCTCGACGCGGCCGGCGACGAAGTCCGGCGTGTCCTCGTGGAGCCAGAAGGCGCCGTCGATCAGCTCGGCGACCTCGAGCGGAAAGCTCTCGATGTCGGAGCGCTCGGCCAGCAGGAGAACCGGAAGCTTCTCGTTCAGGCTGTGGAGCTGCTCGACGGCGCTGCTCAGCTCCCGCTGGGAGGCGAACAGGTCCCAGTCGAGCAGGGCGGCGCCGATGGCTGCGTTCGAGGACACGGTGAACTTGACGTCGGCAAGGGTCTTCGCCGTGATGACGCTGAGGCCGCGCTCGACGAGCGCGGCCTCGATCGCCTCGGCGGCTCGGCCGACGGCCGAGCCGCTGCCGAGCTCGTGCTCGGCCAAGAGGACTGGGTAGTGGTCGTAAT
>JBEKMC010000064.1:0-18426 GCA_050008715.1 Acidimicrobiales bacterium
GTCCGGCGAACTTCGTGCCGCCGGCCTGGAGGTGCTCGTACACGAGGTCGTGCCGCCCAACGACGGGGGCATCAGCGTCGGTCAGGCGGCCATCGGGGCGCTTCGCACGACAGTTCGTGACCCCGTCACGGCGTCACCGCCGCCTGCTGTTGATTGAGGCGGCCGGCGATCGGTGCTCCGTCGTACCGGTCGGCGCGTCCGGCGCGTCCACGGGCAAGTCGTCCGGCTTGGCGACGTCGCTCCTGCGCGATGGGCCGGCGTTGGACTGACCTGGCTGTGGTTTCGGGTCGGATCCGGCCCGAAACCGCAGCCAGGAAGCCATCGTCCCAGCCGGAAGCTCACGGCAAGCTGCCCGCGTTCGGTCTCGCGCCGACTCCGACAGCGACTTCGCGATGGAGGCGACCGAAGTTGTAGTACGCCGCGCAGGCCCCTTCAGAGGACACCATGCACGTGCCGATCGGGGTCTCAGGCGTGCAGGCAGTACCGAACACCTTGCATTCCCACGGCTTGATGACGCCCTTCAGCACTTCCCCGCACTGACAAGCCTTCGGGTCGGCAACACGCACGCCCGGCACCGAATAGCGAAGCTCGGCGTCGAGCTCGGAGAACTCGGGGCGCAGCTTGAGGGCGCTCTGCGAGATGAACCCGAGGCCGCGCCACTCGAAGTGCGGCCGCAACTCGAACACTTCCGCCAGGATCGCCAGGGCGCGTGGATTGCCCTCCTCGCGCACGCAGCGCGTGTACTGGTTCTCGACACGACAGCGACCCTGGCGAATCTGCAGGAGGAGCATCTCGATCGCCTGAAGGATGTCGAGAGGTTCGAAGCCCGCCGTCACGAGGGGCTTGCCGTAGACCTCAGGGACGAACCGGTACGGCCGCTGCCCGACGACGGTGGAGACGTGGCCAGGCCCGAGGAACCCGTCGAGACGCAGGTCGGGCGACTCGAGGATCGCCTTCAAGGGCGGGACGATGGTGACGTGGTTCGAGAACACCGTGAAGTTCGTGACTGCCTCGGACCGCGCACGCAAGAGCGTCACGGCAGTGGAGGGCGCCGTCGTCTCGAAGCCGACCGCGAAGAACACGACCTCTCGCTCCGGGTTCTCCACGGCGACTCGGAGGGCGTCGAGCGGCGAGTACACGATGCGCACGTCGGCGCCCCGAGCCTTGGCCGAGAGCAGATTGCCGGTCGAGCCAGGGACCCGCATCATGTCGCCGAACGAGGTGAAGATCACGCCGGGCGCCTCCGCGACGGCGATGGCGTCGTCGATGCGACCCATCGGGATGACGCACACCGGGCAGCCCGGGCCGTGCACGAGCTCGACGGTGTCGGGCAGCACGTGCTCGATGCCGTGGCGATAGATCGTGTGCGTGTGACCGCCACACACCTCCATGAACTTGAAGTGGTCGTCACCCGCGAGCTCGGTGATGCGCGACACGAGCGCACGTGCCGCCGCCGGATCGCGGTACTCGTCGACGAAGCGCATGAGCTAGGCGACCCCGAACCGGCTGCGCTGGGTGTATGTGTCCTCGGGCGGTGTCACTATCCGATCTTCGATTCCACGACTGCTCGCACCTCGTCGTCATAGGCCTGACCCATCATCTTGAGGCCTTCCATGGCGATCGCCGCCTCTGCCTCGTCGATCTTCGACATGGCGAAACCCACGTGGATCAACACCCAGTCCCCCGCCTCGATGCCTTCGTCCTCCAGCAAGGCGTAATTGATGTTGCGCCGCACACCGGCGACGTCGACCTTCGCCAGCTGGCGCACCGGGTCGACGATCTCGACCACCTCACCTGGAATGCCGAGGCACATGGAACCGCTCCTCTCAGGCCCGGAACTCGATCGACCCGAGCGTGAGCTCGTCGCCGCCGCTTTCCGACCTCGCGACGATCTGCACGCGGACGCGCACGTCCGGGTACACCTTCAGCATCAGGATCTTCGGGGGCTCCATCCCGAAGTCCGGCAGGTTGAACACATGCTCCCCTTCCAAGACGACGGTGCCATCCTCCGGCGTCGACAGCGACACTTCGTCGGCCACCTTCTGGGTGACGCCTCGGAACGTGATGTCGCCCTCGGCCAGATAGCGACCTCGGGAATCTGTTGCCGTCATGCTCCGCAGGGTCGCCGTGATCGTCGGGTACCGCCGGGCGTCGACTCGCCGCATCATCTCCCGGTCGTAGAGACCGTTGCCCGAGGACATCTTCGCGATCGGGAGCTTCAGACGCGCCTGCACCGGGGACGAAAGCTCCAGCGCGCCGTCGTCACCGACCTCACCGTCGAAGTACCCCTCCATCCCCCGCGTCTCGGAATGGATCGGATGAAGGCTCGATCTCGCCTCGATCCACACGATGGTCTTCTCCGGGTCGATGGCGTAATGCGTCATCGACCGAACGCCGGGCCGGACCGCCCGCAGGCACTGCGAGCAGGCACGTGCACGGTCACATCTTAGGTTCACATGATGTTGCCGGCACAGTCTGCGTACGTTTCACGCCTCGACTAGCCGGCCGAGACCGCGCCTAGGCCTGCGGCTCGACCTCCCACCACTGGCACCACCAGGGTGAGCCGACAAGGATGCGGAGCTTCGGGTGCCAACAATACGAGATGTCGCTCGTGGGCTCGAGAAAGTAGCGGCAGTTCCCGCACTGCTCGTCGCCCGAGGGCTTGCCTTTCAAGACGGCGTTCTCGGCGAGGTGGCGCAACTCGATCGCCAGGCGCTCGTCGATCTCCTTCGGCTCTGGTTCCGGGATCACGTAGTCGGACACGTTGGCAAAGTATCGCCGTGCGACGAGGAGGACCAATCCCGGCTGCAGCTCGACCCCGGCCTCAAGCGAGGCGGCGGCGGCGATCCCAGGCCGTCTCGTTGGCCAGCGTCGGAGGACGCTCCCCTCGCAGCGCCGCGATGACGTTGTCGACCGCGACCATTCCCATGGCGACGCGCGTGTCGAGCGTGGCGCTGCCAAGGTGCGGGCAGAGGACCGCCCGCGGCTGTGCGAGGAGGCGCGGCGAGATCTCCGGCTCACGCTCGAAGACGTCGAGGCCGGCGGCGAAGATCGTGCCGTCGTCGAGCGCGTCCGCGAGTGCTTCTTCGTCGAGCACCGCTCCCCGGGAAGTGTTCACGAGGACGGCGGTGTCCTTCATCAGCGACAGCTGCCTCCTGCCGATCAGGTGGTGGGTGCCCTCGTCCAGATTGACATGGAGGCTGACGAAGTCGGCGACCTGGAGGAGCTCGTCGAGGCTCATCGACTCCGCCGGGGAGCTGCCGTCCTCGCGCAAGGGCACCCGCTCGTGCGGCGCGTGCCCACGGCTGTGGAAGACGACTCGCATGCCATGGCCCACCGCGCGTCGCCCGACGGCCCTCCCGATCCGGCCGAGGCCGATGATGCCGAGCGTGCGGCCGAACACGTCCTGGCCGAGCATCGTCTCGGGGCCCCAGAGCCACGGCTGAGCCGAACGGAGCAACCGGTCGCCTTCGGCGACCCGCCTGGCGGCGGCCATGAGGAGAGCCCAAGCCATGTCCGCGGTCGCCTCGGTGAGGACGTCTGGCGTGTTCGACACCATGACGGACCGACTCGTGCAAGCGGCGATGTCGACGTTGTCGAGCCCGACGGCGTAGTTGGCGACGAGGCGCAGGTCTCTGCCGGCGCGCTCGAGCAGCTCGGCGTCGACGCGCTCGGTGAGCAGGGTGATGATGGCGTGGCAGCCCTCGGCCGCCGAGAGCAGCTCGTCGCGCGGCATCGCCCCTTCCCCCGTCCAGCACGTGACGTCGCAGTAGAGACCGAGCCGGTCCATCACGAGCCCCGGTAGTCTCCGGGTCACCAGAACCGGGTGACGGGACATCGGTCGCCACGCTACCGCCGTACGAAGGTGCCGGCGCTGTTCGATCCGCCGTTCACGGGGCACTTCGCGAAGCAGAAGGGGGTATCGCGGAGGCTCCGGTTCCTGGTCGGCGGCACTTTGGGTCGAAGGACCCTATCTTGTGGCCGTACGCTGGACGAGGCTTGTGGGGTGCCGGTCGCGGCCCCCCACTGCGACCGGCCCACACAGGTCTGCGGGCAAAGGCGTGCATTTTCGCTCGCCAAGGAGGAGACACCGGACACATGTCGCCACGTCGTGCAACCCCGCAACTTCTCGCCGTCGCTCGCGGGGATGCTCCCGCCGATCTGCTCCTCACGGGGGGCCGGGTCTTCGTCCCGAGCACGCGGGAGTGGATCGTCACCGACCTCGCCATCTTCGATGGTGTGATCGCCGGCTGGGGCAGACGGGACGCCGCCGAGGTCGTCGACGTCTCCGGAACCTCCATCACGCCGGGCTTTGTCGACGCCCACATGCATCTCGAGTCCACGAAGCTCTGGGTGGACGAGTTCGTACGCATGGTGCTGCCGACCGGCACGACGGCCGTGGCGGCGGACCCGCACGAGATCGCCAACGTCTTCGGCATCCCCGGTGTCGCCGCCTTGGTCCAGGCAGCTTCTGGTCTTCCCTTCACGTTCGGCGTCTGTGCCTCGAGCTGTGTTCCCGCCTCTCATTTCGAGAGCCCCGGGGCAGAGCTCGACGCGGCCGATCTCACGACACTGTTCGACGAGTACGGAGCCATCGGCATCGCCGAGATGATGAACTTCCCCGGCGTGGTGAACGGGGACCCGGACGTACTGGCAAAGATCGCCACTGCCGGCAACCGGCGCGTGGACGGGCACGCCCCGGGGTTGTCCGGTCCGCCGCTCGACGCCTACCTCGCCGCCGGCATCGAGTCGGACCACGAGTGCACCGAGCTGGCCGAGGCCGAAGAGAAGCGCCGCAAGGCCATGTGGGTCTTCATCCGTGAAGGCTCCGCCTCGCGCAACCTGAGGGCCCTCATCCAGACCGTGATCGACCATGGCACGGACCGGGTCGCCCTGTGCACCGACGATCGCGAGCCGGACACGCTGCTCCGGGACGGCCACGTCAACGACTGCGTGCGGCTCGCCGTCTCCTGTGGCGTCGCCCTCGAGGATGCCCTCGTCCTCGTCACGAGCAATCCGGCCGACTACCACCACTTCGACTACCTGGGCTGCCTGGCGCCCGGCTACCAGGCCGACGTCCTCTGTTTCGAAGACCTGGCGAGCTTGCGGCCCGCGCGCGTCTGGCAGGCAGGCCGGCTCGTCGCCGCCAACGGCTCTGTCGTGCCGGGCGTCGTCCCGGACCGGCCCGCTCCACAGTTCATGCGCGCCTCGGTGCACCTCGACCCGGTGCCGGCGGCTGCCGACCTCGATCTGGCGCCGCCGGCCGGCGGGCGCGCCCGGGTGATCGGCATCGAGGAGAACTCGCTCACGACGCGTCAGCTCGTGCTCGACGTGACCGACCCGTCCTCGGGCGTAGCCCGTATCGGCGTCGTGGAGCGCCACCACCGGACCGGGCGGGTCGGCCTCGGCTACGTGCACGGATTCGGTCTCACCGCTGGGGCGATCGCGTCGACAGTGGCCCACGACGCCCACAACTGCATGGTGGTCGGCGCGATCGACGCCAGCGGCCCGGCCGACATGGCGGTGGCCCTCGCTCGGCTGGCGGAGATCGGCGGAGGCCAGGTCGCCGTGCGCGACGGAAAGGTCCTCGCCGAGGTGGACCTCCCGATCGGGGGCCTCATGAGCGACCAGAGCGCCGTGGCGATCGCGGCGGCGGTGGAGCACCTCGCGACACGAACTTTCGAGGGCCTCGGCATCACCATTCGGGCACCGTTCATGCAGCTCAGCTTCCTCGGGCTCTCGGTGCTGCCCGAGCTGAGGATCACCGATCGGGGCTTGGTGGACGTGACGAGGTTCTCCCTGGTCGATGTGACGGCAGGCTGACGCGGTGCCCGTCTTCAGGCCTGATTGCTTGGACGAAGCCTTCGCGGCGCTCGAGCGTTCGCCGGAGGCACAGCTCCTCGCCGGCGGCACCGACTTCATGGTCGAGGTGAACGCCGGGCTCCGGCGACCGACGTCGGTGCTCTGTCTCGGCGGCGTCGCCGAGATCGCCGGCTGGCACGAGGACGACGGTCACGTCGTGCTCGGAGCCGGCCTGACCTACACCGAGATGATGACACCTCAGCTCGCTCGGCTCATCCCCGGCCTCGCCCGTGCCGCCCGCACGGTGGGCTCGCCTCAAATCCGCAACGCCGGCACGGTCGGGGGCAACCTCGGCACCGCCTCGCCGGCAGGCGACACGCTGCCGGTACTGGCCGCCCTCGACGCCGACATCGTGGTCGGGCACGCCGGCGGGACGAGGCGCACCGTGTCGCTGGGCGAGCTCGTCGTCGGGCCGAAGCGAACCTCGCTCGAGCCGGGAGAGATCATCCTCGAGGTCCGGGTGCCGGCGGAGTTCGGCACGCAGGACTTCTTGAAGGTAGGCACTCGCAACGCCATGGTCATCGCCGTCGCCAGCGTTGCCGTCGTCGTGGACTGGATCGGTCGCGGGGTCCGAGTGGCGCTCGGCAGCGCAGGACCGGTCGTGATCCGAGCCAGCGAGGCAGAGGCGCTCGCCGCCTCGCGCATCGACTGGGACGAGCGTCGGCTCGTAGCCGGTGAAGGTGGTCTCGACGACTTCGTCGCCCTCGTTCGGAGGGCGGCCCGCCCGATCGACGATCATCGGTCTACGGCGGAGTACCGCCGCCATGCGGTCGGCGTCTGTGCCGAGCGTGCGCTCGGTCGCGCCTTCCGCACCGAGAGCCGACTGGAGGAGCCATGGAGCTGACCACCGAGGCGGAGCTCGAGAGCTACACGCTCACGATCAACGGACGCGACCACCTCGTCAACGACGCCCTCCTCGGCGAGAACCTCCTCTACGTGTTGCGGGAGCGCCTTGGGCTTCGGGGGTCGAAGAACGCCTGCGAGCAAGGTGAGTGCGGGGCTTGCTCGGTGCTCATCGACGGCAGGCTGGAATGCGCCTGCACGGTGCTCGCAGCCGGTGCCGTCGGACGAGAGATCGTGACCGTGGAAGGCCTCACACCGGACGGCGACGGGGTGTCCGACCTGCAGGAGGCGTTTCTCGCCGAGGGGGCCGTGCAATGCGGCTTCTGCACGCCGGGGCTCGTCGTGAGCGTGCACGACCTCCTCAGCCGCAACCCTGATCCCACGGACCTCGAGATCCGCGAGGCGATCTCAGGGAACCTCTGCCGCTGCACGGGCTACGGCCGGATTCTCGCGGCCGTGAAGGTCGCTACCGAGGCGCGGCAGCCATGACGACGCTCGACACGCTCGCGACCGTCGAGGCCGACCGCACCGTACGGAGGGGTCTCGGCCAGAGCGTCCGCCGGCCGGATGGTCCCCCGAAAGTGAAGGGCGAATTCGCCTTCTCGTCCGACCTCGAGTCCGAGGGCATGTGTTGGGCCCACTTGCTGCGCTCTCCTCACCCGTCTGCCACCCTCGGGCGGATCGACGACTCCGGCGCCTGGCGCATCCCCGGCGTCCTCGCCGTGCTCACGGCCGAGGACGTGCCGGGGCGCAAGAACTATGGGCTCGACTACCCGGACCAGCCCGTCTTCGCCGCCGACGTCGTCCGGTATGCAGGCGAGCCGATTGCAGCCGTGGCGGCCGACCACCCGGTGGCCGCCCGGCTGGCAGCCGAGGCGATCGTGGTCGACTACGAGGTGCACGATCCCGTCGTCGACCCGGAGGCGGCCCTCGTCGGCGAGCCCGTCCATCCTCTCGGCAACGTGCTCTTCCGCCAGACGATCCGCAGCGGCGACCCGGCCGCCCGCGGAACGGTGTCCGTCGAAGGGCACTACGAGACGGGCATGCAGGACCAGGCGTTCATGGGCCCGGAGTCGGGCCTGGCGGTGCCGGCCGAAGACGGCGGCATCGACCTGTACGTGGCCACCCAGTGGCTGCACGTCGACCAGGACCAGATCGCCGCGTGCCTCGATCTCCCCCACGACAAGGTGCGCGTTCACCTCGCCGGGGTCGGCGGTGCCTTCGGCGCCCGGGAGGACTTGAGCATGCAGGTGCAGCTGTGCCTGTTGGCCCTCGCGACCGGTCGCGCCGTCAAGATCGTCTACTCGCGCGAAGAATCGTTCCACGGGCACGTGCATCGCCATCCCGCTCGCATGTGGTACCGGCACACCGCCGACGCGGGTGGCCGCCTCGTGAGCGTCGAGGCACGCGTCGTCTTCGACGGCGGCGCCTACCTTTCCTCCTCGCCGGCGGTGACGCTCAATGCCGCCTGTTTTGCGAACGGGCCCTACAACGTCCCGAATGCCTTCGTCGAGGCGACGGCCGTGCGCACGAACAACCCGCCGTGCGGCGCCATGCGAGGCTTCGGCGCCGTACAAGTCTGCTTCGCCCACGAGGCGCAGATGGACAAGCTGGCGGCAGCCCTCGGCATGGATCCGATCGAGCTTCGCCTCCTCAACGTCTACAAGCCGGGCGACCGCCTCATCATCGGCCAGGAGCTGACGGGCACTGCACCGGTGCGCGAGGTCATCGAGGCCTGCCTGTCGGCTCCGATGCCCGCCGGCGGGCCGGACACGGCGCCCGAGCTGGCTCTGCCCGGGGGCGCCGGCAGGACAGCGGAGCGGGGTCGCGTACGCCGCGGGGTGGGCTTTGCGGTCGGGTTCAAGAACCTCATGTTCTCGGCTGGCTTCGACGACTACTCCACGGCCCGCTGCCGCCTCGAGGAGGGCCGAGTCACGATCACGACGGCCGCCGCAGAGGTCGGTCAGGGGCTCGTCACCCTCATCCAGCAGATCACCCGCGACGTCTTCGGCGTCGACGACGTCACCCTCGGCGAGGCAACCACCATCGGCATCGGTTCGGCAGGCTCCACCTCGGCCAGCCGCCAGAGCTGGATGACCGGTGGCGCAGTCGACACGGCCTGCCGGGCGGTACGGGACCGCCTGCTGTCGGCCGTGGCACAGCGCCTCGAGGTTCCCCTCGGCGGTCTCGAGATCGAGTCCGGCCGCGTGGTCGCCTCCGACGGGTCCCTGGACATCTCCTTGTCAGAAGCTGCCGGCGCCGAAGTGTTCGAGGAGACATCCGTCTTCCAGCACCCGAGCACCGCGAGGCTGGACGACGACGGACAGGGCGACGCCCACGTCTCGTTCGCCTTCGCGGCGCACCGAGCCGTCGTCGACGTCGACCTTGACCTCGGCCTCGTCAAAGTCGTCGAGGTCGCCACTGCCCAGGACGTGGGCCGGGTGCTCAATCCGGTGCAGCTCGTCGGGCAGCTGGAAGGCGGCATCTCCCAGGGTGTCGGATTCGCCGTCATGGAGGAGATCGTCCTCGACAACGGGAAGGTCAGAAACCCCTCCTTCACCGACTACATCATCCCGACCGCACTCGACATGCCCGTCGTGACGATCCAGGCCTTCATCGAGCAACCCGAACCTGGCTCACCACTCGGAGCCAAGGGTGCCGGCGAACCGCCGTCGATCTCCTCCACGGCGGCCGTCGTGGCAGCCATACGAAACGCCACCGGCCTCGATCTCGCCAGGGCGCCCGTGCGCCCGCAGGACATCGCCCTCGCCCTTGCGCGCCAGGACGCCGGAGCCGCCGGCGACGCCGACACACTCAGCTCCCTCCCGAAGGAGACTTCATGACCACGCCCGTCGCCGTCTACCTGCAGGACGCCCACCCCATCCGTCAAGGGATGGAGATCGCTGCGTATGCCGAATCCAAGGGTTTCGCTGCGATCTGGCAGGCGGAGAGCCGGCTCGTGCGCGAGGCGACCGTCCCGATGGCGGCGTTTCTCTCCGTCACCGATCGGATCAAAGTTGGTTCCGGCGTGGTGAACAACTGGACACGCAACCCCGCCTTGCTCGCCTCGACCTTCTCCACACTCGACGACCTGGCTCCTGGGCGCGTCATCCTCGGGATCGGCGCCTGGTGGGAGCCGCTCGCTACCAAAGTCGGCGTCAAGCGGGAGAAGCCACTGCGGGCCATGCGAGAGACGATCGAAGCCGTGAGGGCACTGCTGGCCGACGAGAACGTCACCTACGACGGAGAGTTCGTGCATCTCGACGGCGTCGAGCTCGACTATGTCTACCAGGACCGACGGCCGAAGGACGTGCCGATCTACGTCGGCGCCACGGGTATGCAGATGATGGAGCTCGCCGGCGAGATCGGCGACGGCGTCGTGCTCAACTACCTCGTGTCGCCTGCCTACAACGACCGGGCGCTCGAGCACCTCGAGATCGGTGCGGCTCGCGCCGGGCGGTCGGCGGCGGAGATCGATCGGCCGCAGCTCGTCGTGTGCTCACTCGACGAGGACCGTGACGCCGCCCTCGACGCCGCCCGCATGCTCGTCACCCAGTACCTCGGTCAGCAGCCGCACATCATGAAGGCTTCCGGCGTCCCGCAGTCACTCCTCGACAAGATCGGCGAAGTGCTGACGTGGCCGGCTACCCACGAGCAGGTCGAGGCCGCCTCCAAGCTCGTTCCCGACGAGATCGTGCAGATGCTGACGGCGTCAGGGACCGCCGACGAATGCCGGGCGCAAGTCGCCGAGTACGTGAAGCGCGGCTGCACCTGCCCGGTGCTGTACCCGCTCGGCCACGACGTGCACGCCATGATCGACGCCTTCTCGGGCTGGACCGCTTAACAGCTTGAGCGGGCAAGGGCGGGGCGCCCTCTCGAGAGCCCTCCTCCCGCCGCCAGATCAACCGCGCGGCTATAGCCGCGAGAACAACCGAACAGCCTGCTCTCGTGCACGCGCACGGATCTCGGCGGCGTCCACGTTCGTGGGGCGGCCGTCCCGCAGTACGACCTTCCCGCCGATCTCGACCTCGATCGGACGCACGCCCGGCGTGAAGGCGAGGTGCCAGGGGTCGATGGGGTCGTAGCTCCACAGGACCCGGTCGGAGCGAGCGTCCGGCACGAGCTGGTAACCACCCTCCAGCCAACTCCATGCGGCCATTGGTGTCGCCGTCACGTCATCTTCGCGATGGCGCGCGTAGGCGACCCGGAACTCCTCCAGCATGTTGGCGCCGATGCCGTCGGTGCCGAGCGCCACGGTGGTCTCCCAGCGTGCCGGCCTGGCGTACCCGACGGCGTTGTTCATGTTCGAGCGGGGGTTGTGTGCGACCGTGCCCCGAAGCGGCCGGTCGAGGTGCACGCAGTGGGCGAGCAACCAGTTCTCCGCCGCGACGTCTTCGAGCCGGGCACCGGCCTCGGCGTCGACCCGGTCCTCGCACACGTGGATGTGGACGCCGGCGCCGAGATCCGTCGCCAGCCCTGCAACTGCCTCCAGCGTCGCCTCGGACAGGGTGAAGCACGCATGGGCGCCGACAAAGCCGCGGCCGCCCCCCTTCAAGAAGCGCTCGTTCTCTGCGAGCCCCGCGACCGCCCCGTCGGCGCCGTTGCGGTCGGTCACCTCGTAGCAGCACGCCACCCGCACGCCGACTTCGGCGCACGCCTCGGCGATCACGTCGAGCGATCCCTCGATGGCGTTCGGGGAGGCGTGGTGGTCGACGATCGCCGTCGTGCCGCTCTCGAGCGCCTCGAGGGCGCCGAGCATCGCCGACCATCGGATCATCTCGAGGTCGAGGGCGCGATCGAGCCGCCACCAGATGAGCTCGAGGATTTCGGGGAAGTCGTGCGGCACCCTCGGCGGCGGCGGCATTCCCCGGGCGAGCGCCGAGTAGAGGTGATGATGGGCGCAGACGAGCCCGGGTGTCTGCGCTCCTTCGGTCGTCGTCACTCGTCCGAGGCGCCCACGCCGGCGGCCACCGCTCGCCGCATCGGGAGCGTCGCCCTCCACTCGCCGTCGAGATCGTGCAACGCCGCCGCCACGGCCCCGGCGGTCGGCACGAGACCGATTTCGCCCATGCCCTTGATGCCGTACGGGCTCCTCGGCTGAGGAACCTCGACGAGGATCGGCTCGATGGGTGGCACGTCCTTCGCCCGCAGGATGCCGAGGCTCCGGAGCGTCATGTTCGTGGGGCGGCCGTCCTCGTCGGTCGGGAACTCCTCGGAGAGGGCGTACCCGAGCCCCATGTGCACGGCACCTTCGATCTGGCCTTCGCACAGCATGGGGTTGACAGCCCGGCCGACGTCGTGCACCGCCACGACTTTCTCGATCTGGCCATTGTCGCGATCGATGATCACGAGCTGGGCGGCATAGGAGAAGGCGGAGTGGATCGTCGGGTTCTCGACACCCTCGTCGAGCGAGTTCGTCCAGTCGACCCGGTGCTCACCCTCGTAGTCCACTCCCGGCTTGCAGCCGTCCTCGAGCGCCCGGTGGCAGGCGGCGGCGATGGCTCCGGCGCCCATCATCGTGCCCCGCGAACCGGTCGTCTGGCCGGCACCCAGCTCTCTCGTCGTGTCGACGACCACCCGGACGCGAGACGGCTCGATGCCGAGCTCCTCGACGGCGACCTGTCGGGCGACGGTGTGGATCCCCTGGCCCATCTCGGTCCAACAGTGGCGAACCTCGACGTCACCGTTCTCGTCGAATCGTACGACGGCTTTCACCACCTCGACGAAACCGTTGCCGAGACCCGAGTTCTTCAACCCGATCCCGAGACCGACGGCCTTCCCGGCAGCCACGGCGGCGTCATAGGCAGGTTGGACAGCGTCGAGGCAGGCGAGCACGCCGCCACAGCCGTCGTCCATCACCTGACCGGGCCCCCAGACGCACCCGGGCCGGATGGCGTTCCGGCGGCGCATCTCGAGCCCGGAGATCCCGACTTCGGCGGCCAGCCGGTCGATCACGCCTTCCATGGCGAACTGCGCCTGGTTCGCCCCAAAGCCACGAAACGCCCCGCACACCGAGTTGTTCGTCCGCACGGCGATCGACTCGACGTCGATGTTCGGCACGACATAGGGGCCGGATGCGTGCCCCGCAGCCCGCTCCAGCACCTTCATGCCGACGGAGGCGTACGGGCCGGAGTCCCCGATCATGCGGGCCTTCAAGGCTTGCAGCATGCCGTCGGCATCGCAGCCGGCCCAGTACTCGAGGCGGATCGGGTGGCGCTTCGGGTGCAACAGGAAGGACTCCTCCCGCGACAACGTGCACTTCACGGGGCGGTTGAGGAGGAATGCCGCCAGGGCAGTCTGGGCCTGGTTGGACATGTCCTCCTTGCCGCCGAAGGCCCCACCGTTGGAGACCTGCTCGACGACGACCTGTGACTCGGGGATGGCGAGAACCGAGGCGATCTGATTTCGGTCGTCCCAGGCGCCCTGGCCGCCCGAGTACACCATGAGCGATCCGTCGCTGTTCGGAACGACGAGCGTCGACTCGGGCTCGAGGAACGCATGCTCGACGCGCTGGGTCTGGAAGACCTCGTGCACGCGGTGGGCGGATTCTTGGAGCGCCGGCTCCACCTCGCCTCGGCGATAGGCCGAGCGAGACAGCACGTTGCCGTCGAGCTGCCAGACGGCGTCCTCCGTATCGCCGACGGCCGCCACGGCGTCGGTGAGCGGACGCAACGGGCGATATTCCACCGCCACGAGCTGAGCCGCCGCCCGGGCTTGTGCCGTCGTGCCGGCGACGACGATGGCGAGGACGTCGCCGAGGTAGGAAGTCCGCCCGCCCTCGGGGATGAAGACGGGCCAATCCGTGTAGATGATGCCCACCCGGAGCGCCCCCGGCACGTCGGCGGCCGTGAAGACCCCTTCGACGCCCGGTGCTGCCATGGCGGCGGCGGTGTCGATTCGCACCACGTCAGCCCTCGCGTGATCGGCGAGGCGCACGGCTCCGTGCAGCATGCCGGGAACCCGGATGTCGTCGACGTAGCCGCGATCACCGAGGGCGAGCTGCAGGCTCTCGTACTTCGGCCCCCGCCAACCGACGCCACCGGATTTGGCGGTCGTGTGGTCGACGGCGTGATCCGCCACTTCCGGAGACGTTCCTCTCGCGAGCAGCTCGACGGCGTCGAGGATCTTCGTGTAGCCCGTGCAACGACACAGGTGTGCACCGAGGTGCCGGGCCGCATCCTCTCTCGTCAGATCCGAGCCCTTCTTGTCGATGAGGGCCTTCAATCTGACGACGATCCCAGGTGTGCAGAACCCGCATTGCAACGCGCCGGTGGCCGAGAACGCCCGAGCAAACCGCTCCCGCTCTTCGGGCTCGAAGCCCTCCAATGTCGTGACGGACTTGCCGGCCACGCGCGAGAGCGGCATGCTGCAACTGATCGACGCCTTGCCGTCGATGAGGACGGTGCAACACCCGCACTGTCCCGATGGCGAGCAGCCATCCTTCGGCGACGTGACGTCGAGCTCCTCACGGAGCGCCGCCAGGAGATTCGCGTGTTCGCCCACCTCGACCTGCTTGCCGTTCAGCGTGAACTGCGTCATGGTTCCATTCTCCCATCGCCGGCAGTCAATGATCGCCCAGTCCCCGTCGGGCCAGATAGGGGCAAAGGACCCTTAACCCGACGTCATCGCGTGCCGATGGCTTTCGGCCGCCTACGAAAGGGTCCTTGGACCCTTTGAGGCAGCAACGGGCGTACTTACGCTTTCCAGAGACGAGAAGTGCCACCAGGCCCGTCATCACGTCGGTGTTCAGGGTGGTCAACTGGAAGGAGTCGCGGATGTCGCCTGAGGGTTCCACGTCCCGGTGGGCTGAACGGCGGGCGACATGGGAGCGGTTCCTCCTCAGCTGGTTCGCCCTTCCGGGATCCTTGGTCGTGGCACTCCTCCTCGGGGCCCTCATGATATGGCTCCTCGGCGCCAGCCCGGTGACCGGGTACCGGGCGCTCGTCAGTGGCGCATTCAACGGCTCCTATCCTCTCGGCGCGACAGCCGTCAGGGCTGCGCCGCTACTGCTCGTCGCCGTCGGCATCTGCATCTCGTTCCGAGCCAGCATGCTGAACATCGGCGGCGAGGGCCAGCTGGCGATGGGTGGCCTCGCGAGCGCTGCCGCCGCACTGTCACTTCCCCACCTCCCGAGCATCGTGCTCATCCCTCTCGTACTGCTCGCCGGCGCTGTCGGCGGCGCCATTTGGGGTGCCATACCTGGCGCATTCAAGGCGTATTTCAACGTGAACGAGATCCTGAGCACGATCATGCTCAATCTCGTCGCCGTGCAGGTCATGAACTATATGCTCGCCGGTCCGATGGTCGACAAGAGCCAGAACTCGACGTACGGCCTCATCCCGGAGACGAAGCTCCTGCCGAAGAACTCCTGGCTCCCGCTCCTCGTCCAGGGGACGCAACTGCACCTCGGCGTCGTCATCGCCGTCGTCGTCGCCGGTGCGGCCTACGTGCTGCTGTGGCACACCGGGTTGGGTTTCCGCCTGCGGGCAGTCGGGATCTCCCGCGACGCCGCCAACTACGCCGGCATCAAGGTCAAGCGCACGATGGTCGTGGCGATGACGCTCAGCGGGGCCATGTGCGGCATCGCCGGTGCCATGCTCGTCTTCGGCAGCATCTCGCACCGCATGGTGACGGACGGCAGCCTTACCGGGTTCACGGGATCCGACGGTTTCAACGGCATCGTGGTGGCACTGTTCGGAGGGCTGAGCCCGCTCTGGAGCGTCATCTCGTCCTTCCTCTTCGGAGGCCTCCTCACTGGCGGTGACTCCCTGCAGGTCGCCACGGGTGTCCCGGCCGACATGGTCACGGCCCTCGAAGGCCTCGTCGTCGTGTTCGTCGTCTCGCTCGAGTACATGCGCCGGCGTGCTCGCACCGCCTCGTTCGCGCCGCCGGCACCGGCTCCCTCCCGGGCGTCGCCCGGCGGACCCGGCGATGCGACGGGCACACAACGCCCGCTGGAGCCTGCCTTGCCCTCGGCAAGCCATGCAGTACCGGCAGGAGACCAACCATGAGCCAGTTCTTCACCTACGCCATCCTGACCTCCACCGTGGCCGCCGCCATCGGCCTCGCCAGCCCGTTCCTCCTGGCCGCCCTCGGCGAGACCATGGGCCAGCGCAGCGGCGTTATCAACCTCGGCGTCGACGGGATCATGCTCCTGTCGGCGTTCGCCACGTACTTCGTGGCCCTGCGCTCCGGCAGCCTGCTGTACGGCGTCCTCGCCGGCGTGGGCGTCGGGATGGTCATGGGCGTCGTCACCGCCTTCATCTCGGTCACCCTGAAAGCGGAGCAAGGCATCAGCGGCATCGGCGTCTATCTCTTCGGCCTCGGCTTCAGCGACCTGCTGTACATCAAGTTCGTCGGGACACCCCAGCCGATTCCGGAGCTGCACCCGATCGACATCCCACTTCTCGACCGCATCCCGGCCGTCGGAGGAATGCTCTTCAAGCAGACGATCATCGTCTATCTCGCCTTCCTGCTCGTCCCGCTGTTCACGTTCGTCCTGAACCGCACGACCTACGGCCTCAAGATCCGGGCCGTCGGCGAGAACCCCTCTGCCGCCGACACCGTCGGCATCAGCGTCGCCCGGATTCGCTGGTCGACCGTGATGATCGGCTGCACGATGGCCGGCCTCGCCGGGGCCGCCCTGCTGCTCCTGGACAGCACGTTCCAGCCGAACCTCACCCAGAGCGAGGGCTTCATCGCCGTGGCGCTCGTGTACTTCGGCGCCTGGCGCCCGATCGGCGTCATGGGCGGCTCGGTCTTGTACGGCCTGACCATCGCCGTCGTCCTCGAGTGGAAATCGCTCAACATCATCCCGCTCTCGGCCGCCGACCTCGCCGCCACGGCACCCGCGGTCATCACCATTCTCGCTCTGTTGCTCGTCGCTCGCCGCTTCCGGCAGCCAGCCGTTCTCGGCAAGCCCTACGAAAGAGGAGGTTGACCACAACTGTCGAAAGTGCTCTCTCCGGAGGCTGGTCGCTCACGCGGCCACTGCCCAGAACCGCATCTATTCCGCCGTACCCAATAGAAAGGACATGACCATGCATGCACACCTGACCAGAAAGGTCGCTGTGCTGCTCGCTGCGCTCGGAGTGGCGCTCGCCGCTGCCGCCTGTGGCAGCAGCACCGCGGCCACCACGACCACGGCCGCTCCTGGCGGTTCATCCACCACCGTGCCGACCGCACAGGTCTTCAAGGTGGCACTGATCGCCCCGAGCGCGACGAACGACCTGGCATTCACCGAGTCGATGTACAACGCCCTCGAAGGTCTGAAGACCTCCGAGAACCTTGAAATCTCGGTGTCCGCCAATGAGTTCGTCGTCTCCGACGCAGCGAACATCATCCAGAACTACGCCGCCAAGGGCTACAACCTGATCATCGCCCACGGGTCCCAGTACGGCTCGATCATCGAGTCGCTGGCTCCTCAGTACCCGAAGGTGTCATTCGCTTGGGGCACAGCCGGGGCCACGTTCGGCATGCCGAACGTCTTCGCCTACGAGGCCGCCTCCAACGAGGGCGGCTACGTGCAGGGCTACATGGCAGCGATGCTGAGCAAGTCGCACGTCCTCGGTGTCATCGGCCCGATCGCCACCGGTGACGCGAAGCTGTACGTCGACGGCTTCGTCGCCGGCGCCAAGGCTGACGATCCCTCCATCACGGCCAACCCCGTGTACACGGGTTCGTTCAGCGACAACAGCCTCATGGCTACGGCCGCCAAGACGTTCGTGTCCGACAAAGCAGACGTCCTCACGGGCAGCTCGCAGTCGGTCGTCGGTGCAATTGGCGTCGCCAAGTCGGACAACCTGCCCTGGTTCAGCACGCAGTGGAGCCAGGCAACCCTGGCGACGAGCGACGTCGTGTCGGCGCAGGTCTACAACTGGACGCCGATCCTGCAACAGATGCTGACCTCCATCAAGGGCGGCAAGCTGGGCGGGGCCACGTACGTGATCGGCCTCGGCAACGGGGGCGAAGTCATCCAGTTCAACCCCGGTTACGCACTGCCCGCAGCAGTGAAGGCCAAGGCTGAGTCACTCATCAAGGGCATCACCGACGGATCCATCACGGTTCCTCAGTGATCCAAGCAAGCGACGGCACGGAGGCCGACATGGCTACCGGTACCGCAGTTGCGCATCCGGAGGAGGCAGTGCCGCTCCTCCGGATGCGCGGCATCACCAAGCGCTTCCCCGGCGTGCTCGCCAACGACGACGTGAACTTCGACGTCGGCGTCGGGGAAGTGCACACCCTCTTCGGCGAGAACGGCGCCGGCAAGAGCACGCTCATGCGGATTCTCTACGGCCTCTACCGCCCGGACGAGGGCGAGATTCAGATCAAAGGCCAGCGAGTCGAGATCTCTTCGCCGGCTGCAGCCATCCGCAATGGCATCGGCATGATCCACCAGCACTTCATGCTCGTCAACACGCTGACCGTCGCCGAGAACGTCGCCCTCGGCCTCAAGTCGTCACGCGGCCCCCTCACCGACCTCGCCAAGGTCTCGGCTCGGCTGCGGGAGCTCGCCGAGAGCCACGGCCTCGAGGTTGAGCCTGACGCCCTCATCTGGCAGCTCTCCGTCGGAGAACGCCAACGGGTCGAGATCCTGAAGGCGCTCTATCGCGACGTCGACCTGCTCGTGCTCGACGAGCCGACTGCGGTCCTCACGCCCCGCGAGGTCGACGACCTCTTCCGCGTCCTTCGCCAGCTGGCTGCGTCGGGGCGCGGACTCGT
>JBEKMC010000065.1:0-18167 GCA_050008715.1 Acidimicrobiales bacterium
CCGGCAACGCCAGTGGCCCGGACACCCAGGCGACGTCCTTGATCGACCGGGCGGACTTGCCGGCCGACGGCATCGGGGAGCCCCGCCGTCGGTCGGGCCGAAGCATGACGTTCCGTCAGCGGCGACCGCGCCCCTCTATCGACGGGACGATCGGGGTCGGAGGGACGCGAGGTGTCCGGACCGGGCTCGGTGCGCAGGCAGGATCGGGCGATTTCGGGTCGGACTTCGACGGACCGAGCGGCCCGCACAGCCGACCGGTCGTGCTCGTGCCGCGTCATCGGGCAAAGGTCACGCGCGATCGCATCGTCACCGTCCGGGTGGCGCTGTTCATCGTGGTGCTCGGTGGACTGCTGGCCGGAACCGTCGGCACCGTCATCTGGTACGCCCAGTCGTCCTACTTCATCGGCTTGAACGGCGACGCGGTGGCCATCTACCAGGGGCGTCCTGGCGGGATGCTGTGGTTCAAGCCGCAGCTCGTCGAGACGAGCCAGATACGCACGAACGAGCTGCTGCGTTCGAGCATCGCCACACTCCGGGGCGGCATCACCGAATCGTCCCTGAAGGCGGCCGAAGACGTGATCGCCCGCCTGAAGGACGAGAAACACAACGCCCTCGCGGCCGCCACGACGACCACCACGACATCGGCGACCACGACCACGTTGCCGCCGACGACGACCTATCCCACCACGATCCCGGTCTCGACCGTGCCGACGACGACGCGCCCGCGGCCCAGCACGACGACCTCGACCACAACGACGACGGTCCCGACATCCACGACCCGTCCCGGCTCGGGCACGACCAGCACCACGATCGCGAAGACGCACGGCACCGTCTCCGCCGGCACCTGAGCGATGAATTCGAGAGTCCGGCGCATGGGCGTCGTCCTCCTCGTGTGCTTCGCCCTGCTCTTCATCCAGATGGCGAACATCCAGGTCCGGCAAGCGCGGGCGCTCGACAAGAACCCGCTCAACGACGTCCTCAAGCCGAGCCCCTATTTCCTGCCTCGCGGCGAGATCATCAGCGCCGACGGGTACGCGCTCGCCTCGTCGAAGCGCACGAAGGACGAGTACCACTACCTGCGCGTCTACCCGAGCCTCACGGCGGAGATGTTCTCCGACGTCACGGGCTACTACGCCACCGCCGTGCAGGCCTCACCCTTCGGTGTCGAGGCGTCCTACAACCAGTACCTCACCCAACACGAAACGCCGGTCAGCTCCCTGCACGACCTGCTGACCCAGCACACCGAGACCGATGACGTCACCTTGACCGTGTCCGAGCACTTGCAGGCCGTCGCCATGCAGGCGCTCGACTCGGCGACCGAGGGCCAGAGCGGCGGTGCCGTCATCGCCCTCGATCCCCGGGACGGGAGCATCCTTGCGATGTACAGCAACCCCTCCTACGATCCGAACCTGCTCTCCGTCCACAACCCGGCCGACGTCAACACCGTCGCCGCCAAGTACAACGAGCTCCCGAACAGCGAGAACCCGTTGTTCGACAATGCCATCAGCGCGCTCCACCCTCCCGGCTCGACGTTCAAGGTGATCACGACCTCCGCCGTCTACGACCACGACCCTGCCATTGCCGGCCACAGCTTCCCGGTCACGGACCTGTACTCGTTCCCGAACACCGGCAACCCGCCGAAGACCATCCACAACTACGCCTACGAGTACTGCGGCGGGACGCTGGCCGAAGTGCTCGCACAGTCCTGTGACACCTCGTTCAGCCAGATCTCCAATGAGCTCGGAGCGAGCCCTTTGGCGAGCGAGGCACAGGCATTCGGCTTCGGGAGCGTGCCGCCGATCGACATCCCCGGCGCCGTCGCCTCGGTGTTCCCGCCGGCGAGCGCCATCGACGCCCCGAGCGCCAGCCCGTATCTCGGGTACTCGGGAATCGGCCAGTACGACGACAACGCCACGGTCCTGCAGATGGCGCTCGTGGCCGCCGGCATCGCCGACAACGGCACGATCATGACACCCCATCTCGTGAACAAGGCCGTCGGCAGCGCCGGCAACGACGAGTTCGTCTACCAGCCGCACGTGTGGCGCCAGGCGACCTCGGCTGCTACGGCCAGCACGGTTCGCCAGCTGATGACGGGCGTGACCCGCTCGCCAAACGGGACCGCCTACAGCTTGTTCCAGGGGTACTACTCGTCGGGTTTCCCGACCGCAGCAGCCAAGACGGGCACGGCGGAGCCGGGCGGTAACGGATGCGGCACGTACAACTGGCTCATTGCCACGGCACCTGCGGGGCCTGGCCAGACGCCGTCGGTGGTCGTCGTCGCCATGGTCCCGGTGCTGAGCTCGCTCTCCTGCAGCATCAACCCGACCGGCGCCTCGGTCGCCGGACCGGTTGCGGTGTCCGTTCTCGAAGCCGCCCTCCAGCAGCAGGCGCACGGCTGAGCCGCATGGCGATCCGTTACGGGAGCCCTCCGAATAGGCTCGACTCGACATGACTGCGAACCTCCCGCCGAGCGGGGAAGCGCCCCCTCCCATCTACAACGGCCGTTACGAGCTCCGTAACCAGATCGCCCGTGGTGGGACCGCCCAGGTGTATCTGGCCCGTGACCTGCTGCTCGACCGGCCCGTTGCCCTGAAGGTCCTCTTTCCCGAGCTGTCGAGCGACAGCTCCTTCGTCGAGCGCTTCCGGCGGGAGGCACAAGCAGCCGCCAACCTCTCGCACCCGAACATCGTGCCGGTATTCGACTGGGGCGAATCGGAGCGGACGTACTTCATCGTCATGGAGCACGTAGACGGAGAGCCGCTCTCGGCCATCATCCGGAGCCAGGCGCCCCTTCCCGGGCTGCGGGCGGCAGCCATCGCCGCCGACATCGCCAAGGCGCTCAGCTACGCCCACCGCCACGGCGTCGTGCACCGAGACGTCAAGCCGGGCAACGTCCTCATCACGCGGGACGGCCAGGTCAAAGTCGCCGACTTCGGCATCGCCCGCGCGGTCGGCTCCGACGACAGTGTCACCCAGACCGGCCTCGTGATGGGCACGGCGACGTATTTCTCCCCCGAGCAGGCACAGGGACTCGGCGTCGACGGCCGTAGCGACGTCTACTCCCTCGGTGTCGTCCTCTACGAGATGGTCACGGGGCGGGCGCCGTTCCTGGCGGACACCCCAGTGGCCATCGCCTACAAGCACGTGTCCGAAGCGCCCATCCCGCCGAGGGAGCTCGAGCCACGCGTGTCCGCCCCGCTCGAGGCGATCATCATGCGGGCGATGGCGAAGTCGCCCGCCGACCGTTACGCCACGGCGGAAGATCTGCACGCCGACTTGCAGCGTTTCATGCAGGGGGCACCGGTGCTGGCGCCCATGGTGATGGCCGGTATGGCGACGCAGGCGGTCGGAGTCGGGGGCGCGATGACGGCCCTCCAGGCACCCGTCGGCGGCACGACCGTGGCGATGGGCGGTCTGGCGGTGGCCGGCGCCGGCGGAGGCGGTGGGTTCGCCACCACCGGGCAACAGGCCGTCGAGAACGGCAGAGGCCCCGGCGGCCCACCCGGCGCTCCCGTCATGCCGAAACGCCGCTGGATTCCCTGGGTCATCGTCGGTGTCCTCCTACTGGCGGCGCTGATACCTCTCGCCGATTACGGGGCCCACAAGCTCGGCTACCTGGGCGGCAGCGGGTACTTCTACGTCCCTGCTGTCGACCAGCAGCCACTGTCGACGGCCGTGGCGACGTTGAAGGGCGATGGCCTCGTGCCGGTGCCCGTGGCGCAGCAGAACAATGCGGCCAAGGACACCGTCCTTTCCACGAACCCCCGCCAGGGGAAGCAGGTACAGAAGGGCGACCGCATCACGGTCTACTACTCCAGCGGTCCTGGCACGGTGGTCGTGCCGTTCCTGACAGACAAGACGCTCCAGTATGCGAAGGCGGCCCTCAAGCACCTCGGCCTCAACTATCGCGTGCAGGCCGTCGCCCCTAGCCCAGGCGAGCAGGACGGGCTCGTCCTCAACACCATTCCCGGCACGGGAACGCCATTGCGCCCTGGCAGTTTCGTCACGATCCAATACTTCTCCGGCAAGGTGCAGCAGAAGGTGCCTTCGGTCAAGGGCGACACCGTCACAGCAGCCCAGAACGCCCTACGCGCCGCCGGCTTCACGCCCGGCAACCAGATCAATCAGCCGTCCACGACGGTCGGTAAGGGCCTGGTGATCGGGACTCAGCCGGCTGCGAACGCGTCGGAACCTCTGCTCACCGTTGTGACGCTCGTCGTGTCCGAGGGCCCGCCCGTGACCCTTCAGTCGTTCGTCAACCAGCCGTACCAGACGGCGACGGCAGCCATCTCCGCAGACCATCTCGTGTACCAGTTGAACTTCCAGCCGAGCGCGCCCTCGAAGAAGAACCTCGTGATCGACCAGACCCCGAGCGGGCCAACAACTGTTGCCCCCGGATCGACCGTCGTTCTCACCGTCGGTCTCGGCCACGTGATCAACGTGACCTCGCCCGGGACGCAGAGCTCCGCCGTCGGGTCGTCCGTCAGCCTGCAGATCAGCGCCACCGACACCGGCGGTCCGAACTCGACGCTCACGTATTCGGCGAACGGTCTGCCGCCGGGGCTGTCGATCGACTCGTCCACCGGCCTCATCACCGGGACGCCGACGCCGCCGCCCGGCAAGAGCTACTCGGTGACGGTCACGGTGACCGACGGGTCAGGCGCCACGAGCAGCGTCACGTTCACCTGGAACACCACGCATTAGGACGGCCCGACGGACTCAGGTCGTGCTGCTCACCTGCGCGACGTGCCCGACCTGAGAAAGGAAGTTCGCCAGCAAGTCCTTGCCGGCCTGTCCGGTGAGGATGGACTCCGGATGGAACTGGACACCCTCGATCCGTAGCTCCCGGTGGCGCAAGCCCATGACGAGGCCGTTCGACGTATGGGCGGTCACTTCGAGGCAGTCGGGCACCGAGCCGGCATCGACGACGAGCGAGTGGTAGCGGGTCGCACGCAAGGGGTTCGGCAAGCCGGCGAACACACCCTTGCCGTCATGGGTGACGTCTGAGGCTTTGCCGTGCACGATCTCGCCGGCACGCACGACCTCGCCCCCGAACACCTCGCCGATGCACTGGTTGCCGAGGCAGACCCCGAGGACCGGTAGGCCGGCAGCCCCGAACGACGCGATGGCGTCGTTGCTGATGCCGGCGTCGGCCGGCCGTCCGGGTCCCGGCGACACGAGCAGGGCATCAGGCTCCAGCGCCCGGAGGCCTTCCAGGTCGAGGGCGTCGTTGCGGACCACGGCGGGTTCTGCACCGAGCTCGCCGAGGTACTGCACGAGGTTGTAGACGAAGCTGTCGTAGTTGTCGATCACGACGACCCGGGCGCCCATGGCTTGAGAGGCTACCGGTCGTCTCGCCTTCGGCTACAAGCGCCGCTTCCCCACCCTCGCCCGTCCGGTCACGCCTGGCGCGGCGCGATCCTTGTCGCGTCAGGGCCTATCCTGGCCAATCGTGCCAGAGACCACGTCCGGCGAAGCCGACCCCACCGAGATTCCCGAGGCCGACCCTGGCGCCGACTGGGTGCCGAGCGCGCCGGAGCCCGACGCCTCCGACGTCCTGCCCGGCGCCGGCGTCGAGGCCGAAGCCGACGTGGACGGCGGCGCAGCGGAAACCGCTCCCACCGCCGACGTCCTTGCGCCCGCTCCGGCGAACCGGGACCGGTCGGGCAGCATCCGGGCGTCAGCTGCAGCCAAGGCTGCGGCCGCTGCGCCGGCCACGCCGAAGAGCGGCCGCGCCACCCCGAAAGGCGGTGCTGCCAAGCAGGCGCCGAAGCCGGGTCGCTACACGCCACCCATCCCGAAGGAGCAGCGGCAGAGCCCGCGGTGGTTCCCGGGCGTTCTGTTGGGGTTTCTTGTGCTGGGCCTGCTCACGATCGTGCTGAACTACGTGAACGTGCTCCCGGGGGGCACGAACAACTGGTACCTCATCAGCGGCATCGTGTTCATCGTCGTGGGCCTCTTCATGGCGACCTTCTACCACTGAGGCCCGCCCGGCGTGGGCGCCGGCGAAGGCTCAGAGCCGCTCGATGATGGTGGCGTTGGCGAGCCCGCCGCCCTCGCACATCGTCTGCAGGCCGTAGCGGCCGCCGGTGCGCTCGAGCTCGTTCAGGAGCGTTGCCATCAACTTGGCCCCGGAGGCGCCGAGCGGGTGACCGAGGGCGATGGCGCCGCCGTTCACGTTCACGCGGCTCATGTCCGGGTGGTGCTCCTTCTCCCAGGCGAGCACGACCGAGGCGAACGCCTCGTTGATCTCGACGAGGTCGATGTCCTCCATCGAGAGCTTGGTCCGCTCGAGCACCTTCGTCGTTGCCGGGATGGGACCCGTCAGCATCGTCACCGGGTCCACGCCCACGACGGCGAAGCCGACGAAGCGCGCCCGCGGACGCAAGCCGAGCGCCGCAGCCCGCTCCTCGGACATGACGAGCACGGCGGAGGCACCGTCGCTGATCTGCGAGGAGTTGCCGGCGGTGACCTTGCCGTCCGGCTTGAACGCCGGCTTCAGGTTGGCGAGCGTCTCGGCGGTGGTGCCGGCGCGCAAGCCCTCGTCGACCGAGAGCGTCTCGCCCGTGCGGTTGCCCTCAGCATCCTTGACCTCGACCGGGACGATCTCCCGCTCGAAACGCCCCTCCTCCGTCGCCCGCGCCGCCCGCTGCTGGCTCTCGGCACCGAAGGCGTCGAGAGCTTCGCGGCTCAAGTCCCACTGATCGGCGATCATCTCGGCGGAGATGCCCTGGGGGACGAGCCCACCGACGGGCTCGTACCGGACGCGGACCGTCGGCCCGAACGGGAAGCCCACGCCACTGCCGATGGAGGCGCCCATGGGGACGCGGGTCATCGTCTCGACGCCGGCGGCGATGGCGATGTCGTATGCGCCGGCCATGACGCCCTGCGCGACGAAGTGAAGGGCCTGCTGCGACGAGCCGCACTGGCGGTCGACCGTCGTGGCCGGCACGGACTCGGGCCAGCCGGCGGCGAGAACGGCATTGCGCCCGACGTTGAGGGCCTGATCGCCCACCTGCATCACGCAGCCCATCACGACGTCGTCGACCATGGCGGGGTCGAGGTCGTTGCGCTCGGCGATGGCCTTCAGCGCCTCGGCGGCGAGGTCCGCCGGGTGCCACCCCGAGAGCCTGCCGTTGCGCTTGCCTCCCGGCGTGCGGACGGCGTCAACGATGACAGCATTCGGCATCCCTGGTTCTCCTCCGGGACTACGGGCGGCTTGTGACGGCGCGCTCTCGTGGACAAACTGACGTGTCAGTCAAGACAGTAGCGGGAAGTTGCCAGTGCGACCACTGAGGCGGGGCGGCGGCCTTGCCGACGTTCGCGCTGGAGTTCTGGAGTGAGAAACCCACCAGAACGGTCGGTTTCTCACTCCAGAACTCGGCGCCAGGGGTGGCGTGGCACTGGACGGCGGCTGCCGGCCGCCGCCGGGCCGGTACCGTGGCTGGCGTGGCCAAGGACATGAAGCGATGGCTCGGTGACGGCGGCATGGCGATTCTCGGGGCGATCGGGGTCCGTTTCGACGACTTCGGGTTGGAGGACGACGACGACGCCGGCTGGGCTTCGGCCATCTGGGAGCCGACGGCCATCGCCTGCAACCCGCACGGCACCGTCCAGGCCGGCGTCCATGCGGTCGTCCTCGATGCGGCCATGAACTTCGCCGTCAACGCCGGCCTGTCCGGGAGGGACCGGACGAAGGCGACGATCGAGATGAAGACCGAGACGATGCGGCCCGCATCAGTCGGGGACGTGCTCGCCGTACGCGGTGCTGTGGTCCGACTCACCCGCCAGGTCGCCTTCGCCGAGGCACGCATCGAGAGCGCCGACGGAAAGCTCGTGAGCCGGTCGACGGGCACGTTTCTCGTGCACCGAGCCGAGTAGCCGCCCGAACGAGCCAGCAGCGCGGGGCCGAGTAGCCGCCAGAGGCGACTCCGGCCGGCCCGCTCCGCCACTCAGGCGCTGGCGCGGTCCGCCGCTTCCGGCAGACGGCCTGCGCGGACGGAGACGAGCTCGGACACTGCCACATCGACGAGCCCGGGCACGACGAGGCGGTCGCCGCCGGCGGCGCCGATGACGCCAGCTCGGACGCCCGCCCGGGATGCCGCCGCCAGCAACCCCTCGGTGTCCTCGCAGCAGACGAGGACCCTCGACGGCGCCTCGCTGAAGAGATCTTCGACGGTCCAGTGCTCGTCGATAGCGATGCCGATGCCCGAAGCACAGCAGAGCTCGGCCAGGCACACGGCCAAACCGCCGTCACTCACGTCGTGCAGGCCGGCGATGGCCACCGTCGCCTCGCCGGCGCACTCGGCGGCGACGAGGGCCCGCACGAGATCGCAGAGCCGCCGGTGGGCGTCGACGTCGAGCTCCGGCAGGACGCCGCCGGTCTCGCCGCGCAACTCACGCCACCAGCGGGAGCCGCCGACAGCGACGAGGTCGCCGGGCATGCTGCCGTCGCCTCCCAGCAGCACGATCGATCCACCATCGCTGAGGGCGATCCCGGGTGGCCGATGGGCCAGCTGGTCGATCACGCCGACGAGCCCGACGACGGGAGTCGGGTCGATGTCCACCCCTCCGCTCTCGTTGTACAGCGACACGTTCCCGCCGACGACCGGAACCCCGAAGGCCAGGCATGCCGCCGCCATCCCGTCGATCGCTTCGGACAGCTGCCACATGACCTCGGGGTGCTCGGGGTTGCCGAAGTTCAAGCAGTCCACGACCGCCACCGCATGGGCACCGGCGCAGGCCGCGTTCAGGAACGCTTCGGCGACCGTGAGCTCGGTCCCGAGACGTGGCGAGATCGCGCACCACGCCGGGTTGGCGTCGCAGGTGAGCGCCAGTCCCTTGCCCGTCCACGGCACGCCGGGACCGGCGAGCTTGAGCACCGTTGCGTCGCCCGCACCCGGCGCCACCACCGTGTTGAGAAACAGTTGATGGTCGTATTGCTGGTAGACGAAGGCCGGGTCGTAGAGGAGCGCCAGCAGCTCCTCCGACACCGTCGAGGCGGCCGCGCCTGCCGGCGAGACGCTCGGAGCACCGGCGACCGGCGGCGAGAGCGGGCGGTGGTACAGCGGAGCGCCGTCCGCGAGGGACGCAGCCGGCATGTCCGCCACGATCTCACCTTCCCCGGGCCGGCCGTTTCGGATCACGAGGCGGCCGATACCGTCGACACCGGCCTCGACGACCGTCCCGATCACCGTCGCCCGCACCTCGTGCCGGGCACACGTGGCGAGGACGGCCTCGAGTGTCGACGGCTCGACGATCGCGAGCATCCGCTCCTGGCTCTCGCTCGTCATGATCTCCACCGGGGTCATCCCCGCCTCGCGCAGGGGGACGGCGGACACGTCGACTTCCATACCGAGGCCGCCTCGGGCGGCTGTCTCGGACGTGGCACACGCGAGGCCGGCACCACCGAGGTCCTGGATGCCGACGACGAGGCGTTGGTCGAGGAGGTCGAGGCAAGCTTCGATGAGGCGCTTCTCCTCGAACGGGTCGCCCACCTGAACGCTCGGGCGCTTGGTTGCCTCTCCTGCACCAAAACCCGCCGACGCCAACACGCTCACGCCCCCGATCCCGTCGCGTCCTGTGAGCGAACCGAGGAGGACGACATGGTTGCCCACGCCGGTCGCCTGTGCCAGCACCAATCGGTCGATCGGGAGGACGCCGAGGCAAAACACATTTACCAAGGGGTTGTCGTAGTAGCAACGGGCAAAAGTCAACTGGCCCCCGACTGTGGGCACACCGACCGAGTTGCCATAGCCGGCGACGCCGCGAACCACGCCGTCGAAGATGAACCGGCTCCGGGGATCTTCGAGCGGTCCGAAGAAGAGAGGGTCCATCAAGGCGATAGGTCGTGCCCCCATTGTGAAGACATCTCTCAGAATCCCACCGACACCGGTGGCCGCTCCCTGGTATGGCTCGATGGCCGAAGGATGGTTGTGACTTTCGATCCGCAGCGCGATGGCGATGCCGTCGCCGACGTCCACGACGCCGGCGTTCTCGCCCGGGCCGACGAGCACGGCATCGCCTTCGGACGGCAACCGGCGAAGGTGGAGGCGGGAAGACTTGTACGAACAATGCTCGCTCCACATGACCGAATACATCGCGAGCTCGACCGGCAATGGTTCGCGCCCGAGCGCGTCGATGATCATCTCGTATTCGTCGTCGGTGAGGCCAAGGCTTCGGTGTACTGAGCTCATTGAGTGCTCCGGTAGGTGTGTTGAAGGTCCCATGATGACGGCGCCCTGTATTCCGTTCGGGTCGCGACGGAAGCCGGGTTGCGCTCGTCGCCGTTCGCGGCGACACTGGTCGTATGCCCCCAAGGAAAAAGCAGACCAAGAGCAAGACGACCCTCAGCGACGAGCACAAGGATGCGCTCGCGGAAGGCCGGCGCCAAGGAAATGCCGTGCGCCGCTACCTCGAGGCGCTCGAGGAGAACAGGCCCCGGCGTGGGCGTCAGGTGAGTACCGAGTCTCTCGCGTCGCGTCGCGGTGACATCGACGCGAAGATCGCTGCTGCCGACCCGTTGAAGCGGGCGCATCTCATCCAACAGCGCCGCGATCTCGACCGTCGCCTCGCCAACGCCGAGGACACCGACGAGGTCGATATCGAAGCCCTCGAGGACGCGTTCGTCGTCGTCGCAGCCGAATACGGCGAGCGCAAGGGGATCGAGTACAAGACATGGCGCGAGGTCGGCGTGCCCGCCAACGTGTTGGCTCGCGCTGGAATCCACTGGAGCCGTCGCTCCTAAACCCCTGCAGCAATCGCAGCGTCGACCGCATCGGCACGCCCGGTGCGGTCGGCCGCAGCTGTGAGGAACGATTCCAGCAGGATCCGCCCGTCTGACGAGCCCATGAGGGCTGTGCAGGCCCGTTCCGGGTGCGGCATGAGGCCGACGACGTTGCCGGCGGCGTTGGCGACCGCCGCGATGGAGCGGGCCGAGCCGTTCGGATTGGAAACGTAACGCAGCGCTATCTGACCGCTGTTTGCGAGCGTGTCCAGGTAGTCGGCATCGCAGGTGTAGTTACCCTCGAAGTGATTGATGGGCAGCATCAGCCGTTGCCCGACCGACGTCCCGGCGGTGAGCACCGATGACGTCGAGACGACCTCGCACTCGACGGTCCGGCACAGGAATCGCCCTGCCGCATTGCGCATGAGCGCACCGGGAAGCAGGTGTGCTTCGGTCAGTACCTGGAAGCCGTTGCAGATGCCGAGGACCGGGATACCGTTCGCAGCCGCCTCACAGACTCCGTCCATGACTGGTGAGAACCGGGCGATGGCACCCGGCCGCAAATAGTCCCCGTGGGCGAAACCCCCCGGCACGACGATGGCATCGAAACGCTCCATGGATCGTTCCGTGTGCCAGAACAGTTCCGCACGAGCACCGAGCCCGGACACAGCTTGGAGGACGTCATGCTCGCAGTTCGAACCTGGGAAGACCACGACGGCGACATTCAGCCCGCCGTAGGTCGCAGCGGTCATTCCGACCCTGTCCCCGACGCAGTCGGGTTCACGCTCACGACGGCACGTTGGATGACCGGGTTGGCGAGGAGGCGATGCGCCAGCTCGTCAGCAGTCGTGCGGGCTGTCGCCTCGTCGGGAGCTTCCACGGCGAAACGGAAGACTCGCCCCACTCGCAGCTCCCCGACGGCATCGAAGCCGAGGAGCGGGAGCGCTCGCTCGATCGTGGCGGCCTCGGGATCGGCGATCCCTTCGAGCGCACTCACCTCGACGACAGCCGCGAACTTCATCCCGACACGCCCCACCAGTCGGAGAAGGACCGACCGCTGATCTGTTCGTAGGCGGACACGTAGCGATCGCGCGTGGCCTCGATGACTTCCGCCGGCATGTGCGGCGGTTCTGAGGCCTTGTCCCAACCGGTGCTCTCGGCCCAGTCGCGCACGGGTTGCTTGTCGAACGACGGGGGCGCCGTCCCCGGGGCCCACTCATCGGCCGGCCAGAAGCGGCTCGAGTCCGGCGTCATCACCTCGTCGCAGATGGCGAGCTCGCCATTGACGAAGCCGAGCTCGAACTTGGTGTCAGCGACGACGATTCCCCGCTCGAGCGCACGGGCGGCCCCACGCTCGTAGGCGGTGAGGCAGATGTCGCGGGCCCTCCCCGCCACCTCGGATCCGACGAGGTCTACCGCCGCCTCGAACGAGATGTTCTCGTCGTGGCCGACGGCCGCTTTCGTCGACGGCGTGAACACGGGCTCGCTGAGACGGGCCGACTCGAGGAGTCCTGCCGGCAGCACGGTGCCGTGCATCGTGCCGGACGCCCGGTACTCCTTCCACGCCGAGCCGGCGAGGTAGCCGCGCACGATGCACTCGAGGGGGAGCATCTCGGCTTTGTGAACGAGCATCGCCCTGCCGGCGATGTCCGGCAGATCTGCGGCGCCGGCGGGGAAGGCGGCCGGATCGGTCGCCACGAGGTGGGAGGGTGAGACGTCGGCCAGCTCTTCGGCCCAGAACGCCGTCATGGCCGTCAGCACTCGGCCCTTGTCGGGCACGGGCTCGTGGAAGACGTGGTCGAATGCCGAGATCCGGTCGGAGGCGACCATGAGCAGGCGCCCGTCGCCGGCGTCGTAGACGTCGCGCACTTTGCCCGAGTAGATGTGCGGGAGGCTCATGCCAGCGTCTCGGGCACGTCGGCGAGGGCGTCGATCGTGCGCCCTGCGTGCGCCAGCGCCCGACTCAAGTCGAACGCTTCGGCCAGCACTTCCAAAAGGGCGCCGCCAAGCGCTGCCTCCACGTCCGGATCCTTCTCGAGCACCTCTCGAAACCCCCTTCGCTCCTCGATCGCACGCTGTGCGTCCCGTTGCACGATGCGGTATGCGGCGTCGCGGGCGATCCCGGCGCGCACGAGTGAGAGTAGGACCGGTTGCGAGAACACGAGGCCATGCGAGCCGTCGAGGAGGTTCTCGGACATCCGGTCGGCGTGCACGACGAGACCGTCCACGAGCCGGGTCATGCGCTTCACGGCGTAGTAGGCGGCGAGGCTGGCGTCCGGGAGCACGATGCGCTCGACGGAGCTGTGCGAGATGTCGCGCTCGTGCCAGAGGGCGACATCCTCGAAACCCGCTACGAGATATCCGCGGAGCACTCGGCTCAAACCGACGAGGCGCTCAGAGGTGATCGGGTTGCGCTTGTGCGGCATGGACGACGAGCCCTTCTGGCCGGCCGCGAACGGTTCCTCGGCTTCGGCGACCTCGGTGCGCTGCAAGTGGCGGATCTCGGTGGCGAGCGACTCGATCGTCGTGCCGATGGCGGCGCACGCATACAGGTACTCGGCATGCCGGTCGCGGGCGACCACCTGCGTGGCGGGGACGGGCCTGAGCCCGAGGGCGGCGCACACGTGGGCTTCGACGGCCGGGTCGATGTTCGAGTACGTGCCGACGGCGCCCGACAGCTTGCCGACGGCGATGCCGTCGCGGGCATTCCGCAAGCGCCGGCGGTCCCGATCGCTCTGCAGGCAGGCGAGTGCAAGCTTCGTGCCGAAGGTCGTCGGCTCGGCGTGCATTCCGTGAGTCCGACCGACCATGGGTGTCCCGGCATGCTCGATCGCCCGGCGCCGGAGGGCCGCCACGAGATCGTCGAGCGCATGGGCCAGCAGGTCGGCGGCTTTGACGAGCGTGGTGCACAAGGCGGTGTCCACGACGTCGGACGAGGTGAGGCCGTGATGGATCCAGGAACCTTCGGGCTGGCCGATCGAGTCCTGCACGACGTCGACGAACGCGGCGACGTCGTGGTCGGTGACGCGTTCGCGCTCCAGTACTCGTTGCACGAAGCCGGCATCGACCTCTGGGGCCCGTGCCCGACAGGCAGCCGCGTCGCCGACCGGTACGACACCGAGCTCGGCCCACGCCTCCACGGCGAGGAGCTCGACCTCGAGCCACGATGCGAACTTGGCCTCGTCACTGAACAGCGCCGCCATCTCCGGCATGGAGTAGCGGGGGATCATGCTCCCAAGCTAGTCGTCGGCCCCGAGCGGGTGGTCGGACCGTTCAGTGTGCCTGGTCGGACCGTTCAGGCCGCGAAGCTGACGTACTGCTCCCGGCCGGGGCCGACGCCGGCATAGGTCACGGGAACGCCGGCGTGCCGGGAGATGAGGTCGAGGTAGCTCCGGGCCGACGCCGGCAGATCCTCGACCGTCGTGGCGGTGGCGAGGTCCGTCGTCCAACCCTGCAGTTCCTCGAACACGGGCGTCACCTCGTGCAGGACGGACTGGTGGTACGGGACGTGCTCGTAGCGGACGCCGTTGGCCTCGTAGGCGACGCAGACCTTCAAAGTGTCGAAGGCGGAGAGGACGTCGAGCTTCGTGACGGCGAGCTCGGAGATCGAGTTGAGGCGAACGGCCTGGCGGAGCATGACGAGATCGAGCCAGCCCGGGCGCCGCCGGCGGCCGGTGTTCGTGCCGTACTCGTGGCCGCGTTCGACGAGGAGGTCGGCCAGGGGACCGTCCAGCTCGGTCGGGAACGGCCCGGAGCCGACGCGCGTCACGTAGGCCTTGACGATGCCGACGATGCGGTTGATGTCCCTTGGTCCGATGCCGCTGCCGACGCAGGCGCCGCCCGCCGTCGGGTTCGAGGACGTCACGAAGGGGTAGGTGCCGTGGTCGAGATCGAGGAACGTCGCTTGGGCGCCCTCGAGCATCACCTGCTCGCCCGCAGCAAGCGCTTCGTGGATGAGGGCGACGGTGTCGCCGATCATGGGCGCGACCCTCGGCGCCAGCTCGTCGAGGTACTTCGTGGCGATCTCGTCGGCGTCGAGCGGGAGCCGGTTGTAGACCCTCGAAAGGATGGCGTTCTTCTCCCGGAGCACGATGTCGAGCTTCTGGCGGAAGATTTTCGGGTCGAGCAGATCCTGTACGCGCAACCCGATGCGTGCGGCCTTGTCGGCGTAGGCGGGGCCGATGCCCCGCTTGGTCGTGCCGAGCTTGTTGCGGCCGAGGAAACGCTCCGTCATCCGGTCGAGCTCGTAGTGGTACGGCATGATGAGGTGGGCATTGCCGGACACGACGAGACGGCTCGTGTCGATGCCACGGCTCCCGAGCATGTCGCACTCGTCGAGCAGCACTGCCGGGTCGACGACGACACCGTTGCCGATGACTGGCACGGTGTGGTGGTAGAGGACGCCGCTCGGGACGAGCTGCAGGGCGAACGTCTCGCCGTCGACGACAATCGTGTGCCCGGCGTTGTGTCCACCCTGGTAGCGCACGACGAGGCGCATGTCCTTGGCGAGCAGGTCGGTGAGCTTCCCCTTCCCCTCGTCGCCCCACTGGGTTCCAACCACGACAGTGGCGGGCACGTTTGCCTCCGGTTCGCTAGCCGGGGCGCAAATCTAATCGGTCTGGGCGATCAGGACTGCCGGGCGGCCTTGCGAGGGCGGGGCCCGCCGGCAGCCGAACGGCCGCAGTGGTCGTCCCGTCGCGGGACGCCCGAGCTCGCCTCGGCGAGGAGGCGCTTGATGTGGTCACTGACGTGCTCTCTCGAAGGAGCGAGCATGGGATAATCACCTCATTCGTAAGTATCTTCCTGAGAAGCTATTATAGCACGAGCAGCGCCACTACCGGCCGGGCGCCGGAACAGGCGCCGGGAGGAATGTCATGGCTCATGGGCTGGCGGATCCGCAGGCGGTAGCTGCCGCGTCTCCTGTGTCCCCACCGGCAGGGGCAGCGGCCTCGCCGGACGCCGGCACCGACCTCGTCGACCATGTCGTCGAGCGATGGCGGCGAGAACGGCCTGACATCGACCCGTCCGGAAAGGAGGTCACCGGGAGGGTCGTGCGGCTCAACGGCTTGTTCCATCGGGCGTTCCAGGCCAACTTCGCCCCCGAGGGGATCGACGAGGGCGGGTTTGCAGTGCTGGCGGCACTGCGGCGGGCTGGTCAGCCGTTCGAGCTGACGCCGACCGAGCTCAACCGTGAGCTCCTCATCTCCTCGGGCGGCGTGACACATCTCGTCGACCGTCTGGCCCGTAGGGGGCTGGTGTGCCGCCGGCCCGACGACGGCGACCGCCGCTGCGTCAGGGTCATCCTCACGCCGGCCGGGCAAGAAGTGGCAGATCGGGTGATGTCCGTTCATGCCACCACCGAGCGCCGCCTCGTGAGCGGCCTCAGCGGTGACGAGCAGGATCAGCTGGCGTCCCTTTTGCGACGGCTGCTCCTGTCGGTGGACGGGCCGGTCGCCGGCCCCTTGTCGCCGTCGGCCGGCTAAGGCTGCAGGCGGGCGGTCAGCTCGATCTCGACGGCGATGTCGAAGGGCAGCTCTGCCATGCCGACGGCGCTACGGGCGTGGCGCCCGGCGTCGCCGAACACCTCTACGAGCAGATCCGAGCAGCCGTTGATGACGGCCGGAGTCTGATTGAAGCCGGGCGCTACGTTGACCATGCCGAAGACCCGGACGATCCGGGCGATCCGGTCCAAGTCGCCCAACTCGTTCCGCAGTGTCGCCAGTATCGACAGTCCCGTGAGCCGTGCGGCCGCCCGTCCCTGCTCGAGTGTGAGGTCGCCGCCGACCTTGCCGGCGATGATCGTCTCGCCCGCGAGCGAGCCGTGGCCGCTCACATAGACCATGTCGCCGTCGACGACGCAACCGAGATAGGTGCCCGCCGGCGGGAAGACCGGCGGCAGCTCGATCCCGAGCTCGGCGAGCCGATCGTCGATCCTGCCGCGCCGGGTCCCGCCGCTCATCGTGCGCCTGACCGGCCGCGCGGGCACGAGGGGCCTGGGATCCTGGGCGCCACGGCGCTCACCCGGCGGCCTGGCCGACGGCCGTCGGGTCGCGCCAGATATGGGTGCGCCGGGCAGCCCGATCGCCGAGGTCGGGTACGCCGGTCGATTGAGAGAGCGCCTCGCCGTAGACCTCGTCGACCTCGAGCCGCCGGAGCTCCTCAGCGAGAAGGTCGCCGAGCTCGCGCCGTAGCAACGGCAGCTCCCGATCCGGATGGCCGGTTCTCGAGAACGTGGCCACCCGGCCGTCCGGACGGCTCACGCGGAGCGTCCGCTCCTCGTCGTTCTCGCTGAGCGCGACCTCCACCTCGGTGATGCCCGGGCCAGCCGACGGTGCCACCTCTGCGGGCACGCCAAGACGCCCCGCCAGCCAGCCGGCAAGGAGCGAGGCGGTCGGGTTGCCTTCTTCGGCGGACACGCGAGCCGAGCGCGCCTGCGTGGTCGATGCGTCGAATGCGGACGCGAGCAGCGAGCGCCAGGGAGTCGCACGCGTCCAGGCGAGATCGGTGTCGCCAGGGGCGAAGTCCTCGGCGCGGCCGTGCAGTGCCGCCATCGGGTCGGTCGCGAGGGCGCAGTCGGTCACCCTGCGGTCGGCGAGCACTCCGAGCGGGTCCGTGGCGATCCGGTCCGGCGGCTCGCTGTGCCACCACGTCACGACCGGGGCGTCGGGCGCGAGCAACGGGAGCACGACTGATTCGGCGTGCAGCGTCAAGCGGCCGTACATACGCATGATGACGGCCTCGATCGGACCGAGCCGGCCGCCGACCTGCACCTCGGCGTCGAGGCGGTCGGTCGTCTCCACCTGCCGCCGGATCACCATGAGCAGACGGCACGGATGGGCTTGGGCGGCGATCGTCGCCGCCCGCTCGGCGACACCGATGTTCTTCTCGTCGACGACGGTCACGAAGGTGACGGCGAGGCCGGAGGCGACGGCGCCGCCGGCACGACGTTCTGCGCTGAGGGCCTTCATGATGTCGCCGCCGTTGGTGTCCCACAGGGTTGTCGTCACGGTCGCCTCCAGGTCCGTCCCTCGCGGGCGAGCATCTCGTCGGCGGCCCGCGGGCCCCATTCGCCAGCGCGGTAGCGAGCAGGGGTCGTGGTCGCCCAGAACTCCTCGAGCGGGTCGATGACTCGCCACGATGCCTCGACTTCATTGTGGTCCGGGAACAGCGTCCGGTCTCCGATGAGGACGTCGAGCAGGAGCCGCTCGTAGGCCTCCGGGCTCGACTCGGTGAAGGAGGCGCCGTAGAGGAAGTCCATGGAGACCTCACGGACCTCCATGGCAGAGCCCGGGACTTTCGACCCGAAACGCAACGTGATCCCCTCGTCCGGCTGCACCCTCACGACGAGCTGGTTGTGGCCGAGCTCGGCCGTGTCGGTCTTCGCGAAGGGCAGGTGCGGGGCGCGCTTGAACACGACGGCGATCTCGGTCACGCGGCGGGG
>JBEKMC010000066.1:0-17982 GCA_050008715.1 Acidimicrobiales bacterium
AGCGGGCGACCTCGCCGCGCCGGGCGCGGGCGTACAGCCCCTTCGGGTCGCGGCGCTCGCAAACCTCGAGGGGCGTCGCCACGTACACCTCGAAGAAGGGGATGCCGAGCGTCGCGTGCCGGGCGCGGACAGCAGTGCGGCCAGCGTCGTACGGGCTGATGACCGTCACGAGCGACAGGTGCCCGACGGATGCGAACAGCAGCGCCACCTCGCCCACCCGGCGCACGTTCTCCACCCGGTCCTCGTCGCTGTAGGTGAGGTCCGAGTTGAGGCCCTCCCTCAGCAGGTCGCCGTCGAGCATGAACGTCCGCACGTCCCGCTCGTCGAGGATCGCCTTCAGCAGTGTGGCCACGGTCGTCTTGCCCGCGCCGGAAAGACCGGTGAACCAGATCGTTCCTCGGGTCATCAACCGCTCCTCCGTCGTCGTATGAGCGCCCGCCGGCCCGGCCAGGTGGCCGTGACCATCCCCATTGGTAGTACCCGCCGTCATCGTTGGCCCTCTCAGGTGGTCGGTCGAAGGATCATGCCCGCTGCCACGGTGGCATTCGTGGCGTCGTCGACGAGGACGAAGCTGCCCGTCCGCCGGTTCAGCCGGTACTCGTCGTAGAACAGCGGCACGGTCGTGCGCAGGTCGATCCGCCCGATCTCGTTCAGCACGAGCTCCGTGGCCGACTGGTCCCGGTGCAGCGTGTTGACGTCGAGGCGATACTGCAGGTCCTTCACGAGGGCACGGGCCCAGCGCGTCGTGTGCTTGAGCCAGAGCTTGGCGCCCGGCCGCAGCGGCGCTTCCGCCATCCAGCACACCATGGCCGACAAGTCCTGCCCGATGCTCGGCTGGTTGTGCGGGCGGCACAACATGTCGCCCCGGGAGATGTCGAGGTCGTCGCTCAGGCGGAGCACCACCGACATCGGCGGGTAGGCCTCCGTGAGCGGCCCGTCGGCGGTCTCGATCGCCTCGATCGTCGACGCGAAACCCGACGGCAGCACCACCACCGGATCGCCGGCATGGACCACGCCGCTCGACACCTGGCCGGCGTAGCCGCGGAAGTCGTGCAGGTCGCTCGAGATCGGCCGGACCACACGCTGCACGGCGAAGCGGAAGTCGATGAGATTCCGGTCCGAGGAGATGTGCACCCCCTCGAGGTGGTGCAGGAGCGACGGCCCGTCGTACCACTTCATCTCCGTGGACCGCTCGACGACGTTGTCGCCCTCCAGCGCCGACATCGGGATGCAGGTGAGATCCGTCACGGCGAGGCGCGTGGCGAAGTCCTCGAACTCCCGGCGGATCTCCTCGAAGCGCTTCCGGTCCCAGTCGACGAGGTCCATCTTGTTGATGCAGATCACGAGGTGCCGGATGCCGAGCAGCGACGCCACCGTGGCGTGGCGACGCGTCTGTTCGGTCGGCCCGACGCGGGCGTCGACGAGCAGGACGACGAGATCGGCAGTCGAGCACCCCGTCACCATGTTGCGGGTGTGCTGGGTGTGGCCCGGCGTGTCGGCGATGATGAACTTGCGCTTCGGCGTGGCGAAGTAGCGGTAGGCGACGTCGATCGTGATGCCTTGCTCCCGCTCGGCACGGAGCCCGTCGGTCAAAAGGGCCAGGTTCGTGTACTCGTCGCCACGAGCCAGGCTGGAGGCCTCCACGGCCTCGAGCTGGTCCTCGAAGACCTGCTTCGAGTCGTACAGCAGGCGGCCGATCAGCGTCGACTTCCCGTCGTCGACGGAGCCGGCCGTGGCAAAGCGGAGCAGCTCCATTTAGAAGTAGCCCTCCCGCTTGCGGTCTTCCATGGCCGCCTCCGAGAAACGGTCGTCGGCCCTCGTCGCCCCCCGCTCGCTCACGCGGCTGACGGCCGTCTCCACGATGACCTGCGCCGGCGTCACGGCGCTGGACTCGACGGCCGCCGTGCACGTCATGTCCCCGACGGTGCGGTAGCGGACGGTGGCCTCGAAGGCCGCCTCCTCCGCGTGCCCGTCGCGCGGCTGGCTGTAGGGGCCGACGGCGAGCAGCATGCCGCCTCGCCGGAAGACGGGGCGCCGGTGCGAGAAGTAGATCTCGGGCAGCGGCACCGACTCCTGCTCGACGTACTGCCAGATGTCGAGCTCGGTCCAGTTCGAGAGCGGGAACACGCGGAAGTGCTCCCCGGCCCGGTGCCGGGTGTTGTAGATGTTCCAGAGCTCGGGTCGCTGCGCCCGCGGGTTCCACTGCCCGAACTCGTCGCGTAGCGAGAAGATGCGCTCTTTTGCCCGCGCCTTCTCCTCGTCCCGGCGTCCGCCCCCGAGGACGGCGTCGTAGCCGCCTTCTTCCAGCACGCGCAGCAGCGTGAACGTCTGCAGGCGGTTGCGGGTGGCTCCGGGCGAAGGGGTCTCGATGATGTGGCCGCGGTCGATGTCCTCTTGCACGGAGCCGACGACGAGCCGCAGGTTGAGCGACTCGACCTGGTGGTCGCGATACGCGATCACCTCGGGGAAGTTGTGCCCGGTGTCGACGTGCACGACCGGGAACGGCAGCCGCTGCGGCCAGCAGGCCTTGACGGCGAGGGCGAGCAGCACGGCGGAGTCCTTCCCGCCGGAGAACAGCAGCGCTGGCTTCTCGAACTCGGCAACCACCTCACGGATGATGTGGATCGCCTCTGCTTCGAGCTCGTCGAGATGGGAAAGCCGGTACGTGGTCATGAAGTGAGCATTTCGGTCAGAGGGTCATCGCGTTCAAGGGTGGCTGGCGTTCAGAGGTCGCTGCGTTCACAGGGTCGCTGGGCATCGAGCGCTCCGCCGATGGAGGGTTCAGGCCCGATGGAGTACTCAGGCCTGCACCGGCGGCCTCAGATCCGCCCAAGGTTCCGCCTGCTCAACCTGACAGGCTAGCCGAAGCAGGACGTCCTCACGACCGTAGGCCGCCACGAGCTGGACTCCGACGGGTAGCCCGTCTGCCGTCCGGTGCAGCGGCAGCGACATGGCGGGCTGGCCGCTCACGTTGAACTGGGCCGTGTACTGCAACGCCTCGATGACCCGCTGCTGTCCGAGGATCGGCTCGGAGAGCTCGCCGAGGCGTGCGGGCGGCATGTTGAGGACGGGCGTGAGCAACAGGTCGTACCCGTCGACGGACCAGAAGTCGGCCAGGCGCCGGCGCCATGCCTCGAACCACAGCTCCGATCGCAGATAGGCGGTCGCGGGCACCATGGCACCGAGCATCTGGAAGGTCTGGTTGTCCGGCTCGAGCTCGCTCGGCGCGATGGTCCGGCCGATGGCCTCGCTCCAGTTCTCCACGTCTGCCGCCACGGCCGTCGTGATGAGGGTGAGGAAATGCCGGGTGAACTCGGGGTCGCCGAGCGCGTCCGGATGCGCCTCGTGCAGTTCGTGCCCGAGCGACTCGAGGAGGTCGCGGGCCTCGTGCACAGCCGTGGCGCATTCGGCGTTGGCGGTGATGCCATCCTGTGCGGGGTGGTCGAGCCATCCGATCTTGAGCTGGCCCAGGTCGGCCGGGAGCTCCCTCGAGAAGGGCCGGGCGGGCGGTGGCGCCACGAACAGGTCGCCCGGCATCTCGCCGGCGAGCACGTCGAGCATGGCGGCCGAGTCGCGTACGGTCCGGGTGAGGACGTGGTCGATCGTGGAGCCCGCCCAGGAGGACTCGTGTGGATCGGGACCGGGGCTGACGCGACCGCGGCTCGGCTTCAGCCCGAACAAGCCGCAATTCGACGCCGGGATTCGGATCGAGCCTCCCCCGTCGTTCGCATGGGCGACGGGCACCATCCCGCTCGCCACCGCCGCCGCCGAACCGCCCGAGGAGCCGCCGGTCGTGTGGTCGGTGTTCCAAGGGTTTCGAGTCGGGCCATAGGCGAGCGGTTCGGTCGTGATCGTCGTCCCGAACTCGGGGCAGTTCGTCCGCCCGAGGATGATGCAGCCGGCGGCGCGCAGCCGCTCGACGATGAAGCTGTCCACGGGCGCGAGGTAGCCCGCCTCCTTTGCGGCGCGAAGCCCCGCATAGTGCGGCTCGCCCGCCATGGCGGCGTTCAGATCCTTGAGCAGGATCGGGACGCCGGCGAACGGCCCGGCAAGGCCCCCAGCGGCCGCTTCTGAGCGGGCGGCGTCGAAACGCTCGTGGATCACGGCGTTCAACTCCGGATTGAGCCGCTCGATCCGCTCGATGGCGGCGTCGACGAGCTCAGCCGGCGATGCCTTGCCGCTCGAGACCAGCTCCGCCTGGGCGGTGGCGTCCATCCATGCGAGTTGCTCGTCCATCAGGTCCTCCCCTTCTTGTCGTGGCCCTTCTTCTCGTGCCCGAACCGCTGCCGGACCACCTGCTCGAACCCCTGCCGGCGACTCAGCGGCTCGAACGACTCAGCCGCTGCCAGCAGTTCCGAGCGCTCCTCCTCGCTGAGCTCCAGATCGGCCGCTGCCGCATTGTGCTCCATCTGGGACACCGAGCTGGCACCGGGGATGGCGACGACGCCGGCGTGGCTCACGACCCAGGCGAGCGCCACTTGGGCGGGCGTTGCGTCGTGAGCGGCGGCCACCCGGCGCAGCGCGTCGATGAGGCCGGCCGCCCGCTCGAGGTTCTCCGGCAGGAAGGCCGCCTGGCTGGCGCGCATCGCCGTCGGGCGGTGCTCGGCGTCGTAGCGACCGGACAGCAACCCCTGTGCGAGCGGGCTGTAGGCCATCACGATGCGACCGTGCTCGGCCGCCCAGTCGATCATCCCGGAGGCGAGCGGCCGGCGGTCGACGAGGCTGAAACGCACCTGGTTCGTGAGCACGGTCCCACGCAAGGCCCTCTCCGCCGCCTGCCAGCGCGCGAGCGAGTAGTTGCTCACGCCGATGTTGCGGGCGAGCCCGCGGTCACGAACCTGCCGCATCCCCTCCATCTGCACCCGAAGTGGGACGAGTGGGTTCGGCTGGTGCAGCTGGTAGAGATCGATCTCGCTGATGCCGAGGCGGCGGGCGCTGCCGGCGGCCCTCCGGCAGATGACCGGTGGCAGCGGGACGACCGGAAGCACTTTCGTGGCGAGGAACACGTCGGCCCGGTCTTCGGCGACGGCGGCACCGAGGATCCTCTCGGAGCGGCCGAAGCCATAGATCTCCGCCGTGTCGAACAGGTTGACGCCGACGGCGACTGCCCGCTGGGCGATCTCCCCGGCATCCCGTTCGGCGTAGCCGGAGCCGTAGCCCCATTCCCGCGACCCGAACTGCCACGTGCCGAGGCCGATGACGGAGAGGCGCTCGCCTTTCGTCTCCACGTACCGCATGCGCACTCCCCTTGTCCGAGTCGGGCCTTGTCCGAGTCGGGCCTTGTCCGAGTCGGGCCTTGTCCGAGTCGGGCCTTGTCCGAGTCGGGCTACTTCGGCGGCATCCGTAGGCCGCCGTCCAGCCGGATCGTCTCGCCGTTCAGGTAGCCGTTCTCGGCGATGGCGACGACGAGCTGGGCGAACTCCGCCGGCGTCCCGAGGCGCTTCGGGAAGAGCACGCCGGCGCCGAGCGCCTTGCGGTTCTCCTCCGGCAGCAAGCCGAGCAGGGGCGTGTCCATGAGTCCCGGGGCGATGGTGTTGACCCGAATGCCGACCGGGGCGAGGTCACGAGCCGCCGGCACGGTCATGCCGACGACGCCGCCTTTCGAGGCCGAGTACGAGATCTGGCCGATCTGGCCCTCGAATGCCGCCACCGATGCCGTGTTCACGATGACGCCTCGCTCGCCGTCCTCCAGTGGTTCGGTCTTGGCCATGCCGCCGGCGGCGATGCGCATGACGTTGAACGTGCCGATCAGGTTCACGTTGACCACGGTCTTGAAGGCGTCGAAATCGTGCGGCTCACCGTTGCGGCCGATCGTCCGCTGCGCCCACCCGATGCCCGCACAGGACACCGTGATGCGGAACTCGCCGGCGGCAGCCGCCAGCTCGACCGCCCGCGTGACGGCCTCCGGGTCGCCGACGTCGCCGGCCACGTAGCTCGTCGCCCCACCGATCGCCTCGGCTGTTGCCTTGGCGCGTGCCTCGTCGCGGTCGAAGAGGGTGACGGTTGCCCCGGCGGCGTGAAGCGCTCTCGCCGTCGCCTCGCCGAGGCCGGAAGCCCCACCGGTCACGAGCGCTGAAGTGTTGTTGATTCGCATGTCAGCAACCTACGAGACAGACGGTCCCGGATCCCAATTCGGCAGGTCGCCGGGCAACCTCGTGCACGAAGCGACCGCAAAGGCCTCGTCCGGTGACTTGCTGCACAAGGTTCGGGCCTGCCGGGAGCGTGGCCCGAACCCAGTGCACGAAGCGACCGCAAAGGCCTCGTCCGGTGACCTTGTGCACGAGGTTCGGCTCCGCCTGGCAGGACCGCCGGCGCCGGGCCACCCGCCGGCTCCCCGCCCGCCGGCCCAGCCGCCGGGCGTCAACCCGCCGTCGCCGGCTGCTGGAGCCGCGCCGCCTCCGTCGCCAGCCGGTCCGCCAGGTTGTTGCCGACGCTCGTGCCGTGCCCCTTCACCCATTCCAGCTCGACGGACCCGGCGCGCTCCTCCACGACGAGGCTCACGAGCGGCCGCCAGAGGTCCTGGTTGGCCACCGGCTCGCCCTTGGCGTTGCGCCAGCCGCGAGCCCGCCAGCCCGCCCACCACCGCTGCCGGAAACAATTGACGACATAGGTCGAGTCACTGATCACCCGAACGCGTGAGGCAGGAAACGCCGCCAGGGCTTCGAGCACCGCCCGCAGCTCCATCCGCTGGTTCGTCGTCGCCCGCTCGCAGCCGCTCGCGTACAGGTCCTCCGACACCGCCCAGGCCCATCCGCCGGGACCGGGGTTCCGCAGGCAGGCACCGTCGGTGTAGACGATCACGTGCTCGCCTGGCACGGAGGCGGCTGAATCAGGCACGGTTCGACCCTAGCGAAGGGGTGCTCGCCACCCCTGACCTGACGACGGCTCTCGGGGCGCAAGAATCAGGGAGTGATCTTTGACGGTTTCTCCCACCAGGTTCCGGACATCGACCCGGAGGAGACAGCGGAGTGGCTCGACTCCTTCGACTCGATCGTGGAGCAAAGTGGCCGCGACCGCGCCCGGTTCCTGCTCATGAAGCTGCTCGAACGGGCGCGAGCATCCCAGATCGGCTTCCCGGCAACGGTCTCGACGCCGTACGTGAACACCATCCCGGCCGGCCAGGAGCCATGGTTCCCGGGTGACGAGCACCTCGAGCGCCGCATCCGCGCCTATATCCGCTGGAACGCAGCGGTCATGGTCACGCGGGCGAACTCGAAGGACCCCGGCATCGGCGGCCACCTGTCGACCTACGCCGGCTCGGCCGCGCTCTACGAGGTCGGCTTCAACCATTTCTTCCGGGGCAAGGCGAACGGCCTCGCCGGCGACCAGGTCTTCTTCCAGGGCCATGGCTCGCCCGGCATCTACGCCCGCGCCTTCGTCGAAGGGCGCCTCGACGAGGAGTCGCTCGACAACTTCCGCTTCGAGACCGGCGGCCACGGCTTGTCGAGCTACCCGCACCCGCGCCTCATGCCGGACTTCTGGGAGTTCCCCACCGTGTCGATGGGCCTCGGCCCGCTGGCGGCCGTGTACCAGGCGCGTTTCAACCGGTACCTCCTCCACCGCGAGATCGTCGACACGTCCGCCTCCCGGGTGTGGTGCTTCGTCGGCGACGGCGAGATGGACGAGCCGGAGAGCCACGGCGGTCTCCGCCTCGCAGCCCGCGAGAAGCTCGACAACCTCGTGTTCGTCGTCAACTGCAACCTGCAGCGCCTCGACGGGCCCGTCCGGGGCAACGGCAAGATCATCCAGGAGCTGGAGGCGCTCTACCGCGGCTGCGGCTGGAACGTCATCAAGGTCATCTGGGGCCGCCGCTGGGACGAGCTGCTTGCCCGCGACGTCGACGGGGTTCTCGTCAACAAGATGAACACGACGCTCGACGGCGACTTCCAGACGTACTCGACCTCGTCGGGTGCCTACATCCGCGAGCACTTCTTCGGGCCGGACCCCCGCCTGCGGAAGATGGTCGAGCACCTCTCCGACACCGAGCTGCAGGCGTTGCCCCGCGGCGGGCACGACTACCGCAAGCTCTACGCCGCCTACAAGATGGCGACGGAGCAGACGGGGGCGCCCACCGTCATCCTCGCCAAGACGGTGAAGGGCTGGACCCTCGGCCCGGAGATCGAAGCAAGAAACGCCACCCACCAGATCAAGAAGATGACCCGCGAACAGTTACGCCTGCTGCGCGACCGCCTGTACCTGAGCGAGGAAATCCCCGATGCCGCCCTCGACGCCGAGCACCCGCCGTACTACCGGCCGCCGGCCGGCTCGGCCGAGCACGAGTACCTGCAGGCGCGCGTGCAGGCCCAGGGCGGTTCCCTTCCGACCCGTGCCGTGCGAGGCGCCGGCCGCACCGGGCTGCCGAGCCCGGCCGGCAGTCTCTGGGACGAGTTCTGGCTCGGGTCGCGAGGCCAGGCCGTCTCGACGACGATGGCCTTCGCCCGCATGCTGCGGAGCCTGCTGCGGGATCCGTCCATCGGTCGCTACGTCGTCCCCATCATCCCCGACGAGGGCCGCACGTTCGGCCTCGACGCCCTCTTCTCCGAGGCGAAGATCTACGCCTCGGAGGGACAGCACTACACGTCCGTGGACGCCGGCCTGCTGCTCACCTACGCCGAGGACCGCACGGGCCAGATCCTGCAGGAGGGCATCACCGAAGCCGGCGGCATGGGCAGCTTCCAGGCCGGCGGGACGGCGTACGCCACGTGGGGCAGGCCGATGCTGCCGATGTACATGTTCTATTCGATGTTCGGCTTCCAGCGCGTCGGCGACCTGATTTGGCAGTCTGCTGACGCAAGGGCGAGGGGTTTCTTGTTCGGGTGCACCGCCGGGCGCACGACGATGAACGGCGAGGGTCTGCAGCACGAAGACGGGCAGTCGCACCTGCTCGCATCCGTCGTGCCGTGCATTCGTTCGTACGACCCCGCCTTCGCCTACGAGCTCGCCCTCATCGTCTCCGACGGGATCCTGGCCATGTACGGTCCCGACGGCGCCGACCTCTTGTACTACGTCACGCTCTACAACGAGAACTACCCGATGCCGGCACTGCCTGAGGATCCGGCCGAGCGGGACCGCATCCGCTACGGCGTGCTCCGAGGCGCCTACCGCTACCTGCCCTCCCCCGACCCGGCGCTCCGGCCGGCGACGATCCTGTTCTCCGGGACAATGTGGCAGGCCGCTGTCGAAGCCCGCGAGCTGCTGGCGGCCGACTGGGGGGTCGGTGCCGAATGCTGGTCGGTCACGAGCTACAAGGCACTGCGCGAGGACGCGCTCGACATCGAGCGCTGGAACCGTCTGCACCCGGGTTCGACGCCACGCGAGTCATACGTGACCCGAGCGCTCGCCGAGTCTCGAGGGCCGATCGTGGCCGTCACGGACTACCTGAAGTCGGTCCCCGACCAGATCGCCCGGTTCGTGCCCGGGCCGTTCGTACCGCTCGGGACGGACGGCTTCGGCCGCTCCGACACACGTGCGGCGCTGCGCCGCCACTTCGAAGTCGATGCGGCCCACCTCGTCGTGGCCGTGCTGTCGTCGCTCGCCGCCAACGGCGAGCTCAAAGAGAGCGCCGTCGCCGAGGCCATCGAGCGCTACGGCATCGATCCGGACGCCACCGAGCCTCGTATCGCCTGAGCCCCGCCGGCCCTGAGCTCCGACGGCCCTGAGCCCCGCCGGCCCTGAGCTCCGCCGGCCCTGAGGTCCGCCGGCCCTGAGCTCCGCCGGCCCTGAGCTCCGCCGGCCCTGAGCTCCGACGGGCACAGCCGGCGGCGGTACGCTGACGGCGAGGGCGCGGGCGGGTCGTGCCTTGGACGACAGGGGGCAGGATGTTGCGAACGGTTCTCGCTCGGATGCTCGTCGCCACCGTGGTCGTCACCGCTGTGGCGTCGCCCGCCCTCGTGGGAGCTCCCGCCTCGACGGCCTCCCTCTCGGTGCCGCACACAGCAGCCTCGTGGTCCGCCGGGACCCAGATCGATCCCCCCGAGGGCAACCCCATCTCGGTGTCGTGCCCGGCCCCGACGTTCTGCGCCGCCGTCGACCACCTCGGCAACGTGCTCACCTACGACGGGCACACTTGGACGGCCCCGCAATCGATCGACGCCGCCGGCGAAGGCATCGCCGCCATCTCGTGCCCGGTTGCGGGCTATTGCATCGCCGTCGACGGCGCCGGCCAGGCGCTCACCTACAGCGGCGGTACGTGGTCGGCTCCTGCCACGATCGACCTCGGCGGCACGTTCGGTGCGATCTCCTGCGCGTCGCGGGACTTCTGCGCAGCGGTCGACGGGCTCGGCAACGCCCTCCTCGACTTCGGCGGCGTCTGGGGGGCGCCGGACTACGTGGACGCGGGTCATGGTTTCGTCGCGGTCTCGTGCCCGAGCATCTACGAGTGCGTGGCGGTAGACGCCGACGGTCGCGTGTCTGATTACGCCGGCGACGGCTGGTCGGCGCCCCACCTCGTCGACGCGAACGGTTTCACGGCTGTGTCCTGTACCGCCACCGGCGACGTCGTCAACTTCTGCGTCGCCGGCGACTACGACGGCGACGTCGTCACCTACGACGGCACGTCGTGGTCGGCGCGTCATCACGTCGACGCCACCGGCCTCGGTCTCAGCTCCATCTCATGCCTGAGCCCCACGTGGTGCACAGCGACGGACTACCGCGGCAACGTCCTCAAGTTCAACGGCACCTCGTGGTCCACACCACACAGCGTCGACCAGGACGGCCTGAATGCCATCTCGTGCGCGACCACGAACTTCTGTGCGGCCGTGAACCAGTTCGGGAACGTCGTGACCTACAACGGGCACCGGTGGTCCGCCCTCGACTACTTCGACCCGAGTGAGGGGTACCCGATCGCCCTGTCGTGCAGGAGCGCCACGTTCTGCAAGGTCGTGGACAGCTACGGCGACGTCCTCTCCTATAACGGGCACACCTGGACGGTGACGAAGAACGTCGACTCGAGCGGCGGCGGCTTCGCCGCCCTCTCCTGCGCGAGCACGAGCTTCTGCGCGGCCGTAGACAACCTGGGCAACGTTCTCGTCTACAACGGTCTTCACTGGTCGAACCCGAGGCTGATCGACTCCCGTAAGGACCTCGACGCCATCTCGTGCCCGACGTCGCGATTCTGCGCCGCCATTGACAGCTCCGGTTACGTCATCACCTACAACGGCCACGTTTGGGCGGCGCCGCGGCGGCTCGACCACGGAAGGGATCTGAGGTCGGTGTCCTGCCCGACCACGACGTACTGCGCCGTCGTGGACATCCGCGGCCACGTCGTCCCCTACAGCAGCCACCGGTGGTGGAGCCCCCGGCTCGTCGACACCGCCGGCGACCCGCTCTCGATCTCCTGCGCGAGCGCGAGCTTCTGCGCCGTCGTCGACGGAGCCGGCGACGCCGTCACCTTCAACGGCCACACGTGGTCGAGCCCGCAGTACGTGGACACCGGCAGCAACGACCTTGTGTCAGTCTCCTGCCACTCCAGCACGCTGTGCGTCGCCGTGGACTACACCGACAACCGCCTGAGCTTCAACGGCCACACGTGGTCGGCCCCGCATGTGCTCGGCCCGAGCGAGAGCGGTCTCATCTCCGTCTCCTGCCCGCGAGCCAGGTTCTGTGCGGTCGTTGGCAATAGCGGTTACTTCTTCTACGACTCGACGCACACCTCACCCGTCTGAGGACGCCTCTGGTGCAGGCTGCGGCGATGCTGTGGTCGGTCGGTTGCGAGACCGGGCAGGGTTTCTCGTACTTACCATCCTCGCCGCTGAGACGCCAAGGGCTGCCCGTCGCCTCGGCTCAGATCTGACCTTGGTCCTCGTCCTCGGTCCCAGGCTCCCGCACGGGCAGGCGGTCGAAGAACACCGGCGGCTCGCTCCACAATGGCCGGCCGCCGGCCTCTGCCCCCGGGCCGCCCGCAGCCGCCGCCGTGATCGCCCGCCAGACGCGCTCCGGCGTGCACGGCATGGGGATGTGGCGGACGCCGAGATGGGAGACGGCGTCGATGACGGCGTTGTGGACCGACGGCGTGGAACCGATCGTGCCAGACTCCCCGATCCCTTTTGCCCCGAGCGGGTTGCGGAACGTCGGCGTCTCGGTATTGGACGTCTCGAACGACGGGAACTCCGCCGCGCTCGGTATCGAGTAGTCGGCGAAGGTCGCCGTCAGCGGATTGCCGTCGGCGTCGAAGAGGATCTCCTCCCAGAGCGCTTGCGAGATCCCCTGGGCGATGCCGCCGTGCTGCTGGCCGGCGACGAGCATCGGGTTGACGATCCGCCCGCAGTCGTCGACCGCCACGTGGCGGAGCGGGCGAACCTGCCCGGTCTCGGTGTCGACTTCCACGACCGAGACATGCGCCCCGAAGGGAAACGTGGCGCCTTCCTGCTTGAAGTCCAGCTCGGCAGCCAGCAGACCGCTGGCGGACTCGCTGTCGGCCGAGGTCGAGGCGCCGGCCGCCAGCCCGGCGACCTCGGCCCACGAGAAGGCTCTCGCGGGCACGCCGGCGACACCGAGCCGTCCGCCGTCGTGCACGACGATGTCGGCGGCATTCGCTTCCAGCTCGGCTGCCACGAGAGCCTTTGCCTGGTCGAGAACCTGCTCGGCGGCGCCGAGCACGGCGCTGCCGGCGAGCTGCAGCGACCTCGACCCGCCCGTGCCCTCACCTCTCGGCACCGCTGCGGTGTCCGACTGGACGAAACGGATGTCTTCCATCGGTATCCCGAGCGTGTCCGACACGATCATGGAGAACGACGTCGCATGGCCTTGGCCGTGGCCTGACGTGCCGACTCGGATCGATGCCGTCCCGTCCGTGTGCACCTCGAGCCCGCTGAACTCGCCCTCGCCGCCAGCGGTCACCTCGACGTAGACGGCGACGCCGATGCCGAGCTGCCAGCGGTCACCTGCAGCCCGCCGGGCCGCCTGCTCGGCTCGCAGCTCCCCGTAGCCGGCCACGCGCAGGACCTCGTCCAAGCACTTCCGGTAGTCACCGACGTCATACGTCGTGCCCATGACGGTCCGATACGACTCGCTGAAGGCGGGGAGGAGGTTGCGCCGGCGCAGCTCGACGGGGTCGATACCGAGCTCGACGGAGGCGAGGTCCATCATCCGTTCGAGGAACTCCGCAGCCTCCGGCCGGCCGGCGCCGCGGAAGGCACCCATCGGCGTCGTGTTCGTGACGGCGACGGCTGCATCGAAGCGAATCGCCGGGATGTCGTACACGCCCTGCGCCATCATCCGGGTCGGCCCGAGGGCGAGCGCCCCGCCGAACCCCGCATAGGCGCCGGCGTCAGCCAGCACCCGGCAGTGCATGCCGGTGATGCGCCCGTCCGCATCGAAACCCATCTCGACCCATTGCGTCTGCCCCCGGCCATGAGGGGTGGCGACGAGGTTCTCCGAGCGGGTCTGCACCCACATCACCGGCCGGCCAAGGCGTTGGGCGCCGACGATCACCGCAGCATGCTCCGACCCGAGGCCGGCTTTGCTCCCAAAGGCGCCGCCGACGTTGGGTGCGACCACTCGCAGGCGTGCGCGATCGAGGCCGAGGTCGCGGGCGGCCGCGTCCGCCAGGCCGTGCGGCATCTGGGTCGAGACGTACACCGTCAGGTCGTGGCCGTCACCGTCGTCGCCGGGCACGACGGCGATGGCGTCTCCCTCGATCGGCACGACCGCCAGCCGCTGGTTCTCGAGCTGGGCGCGCACGACCGTGACCGCACCGGCCAGAGGATCCGGCTCGGCCGGGTCCGCCATGCCGGCGACGAGGTTCGTCCCGAGCGCCTCGAACTGCAGCGGGGCGCCGTCGGCGAGGGCGGCCTCGGGGTCGATGACGGCCTCGAGCGGCTCGTACTCGACGACGACGAGCTCGGCGGCGTCCTCGGCGGCAGCCTCCGTCTCGGCGACGACCATGGCGACGGGATCACCCACGAAGCACACCTTGCCGTCGGCGAGCGGCGGCCGCGGGCACGAAGGGTTGAGGACGAAGAGGCCGTGGAACGGCTCGATGCCGAGGTCGGCGGCCGTGAAGACGCCGATCACGCCGGGCGCGTGCCGGGCGTCCTCGGCGTCGATCGACACGATGGTGGCGTGCGCGTACGGCGACCTCACGAACACGGCGCGGGCAAGCCCGTCGAGCCGGAGATTGCCCACGAAGGTCCCGTGCCCGAGCAGGAGCTCGGGGTCCTCGAGGCGCTGAACGCTGTTGCCCAACAGAGAGCCTGGCATCTGGCGAAACCTACCGCTCTCCCGACCACCGGCGTGCGGTCACTTGCAGCGCCGTCTGCTGCTGCTCATCGGCGATGGCTAGCGTTGTCGTTGTGCCGGCGACGCGACCAAGACTGATGCTCCTGGTGGCCGTCGTGTTCGGCCTCGGCTTCGGAGCCGGGGATCAATATCTCGGCAGCCTCAACACGGAGGGGCTGTGGACGATCTCGCTGAGCTTGCTGTCTGCGCCGTGGCTCGTGCTGCCGTTTGCGTTCGGGTGCAGCCAGCTGCGCTCCAACCGGGCGGCGATAGTCGGTCTCGTCGTCACCATGTCTGCGCTCGCCGGCTACTTCCTCATGATCATGGGTCCCTTTGAAGGGGGACGTTCAAACTTCAGCGGAACCGAGATTCGCGGCCTGCTCGTCTCGAACACGCTCAACATCGTCGGGGGCCTTGTGGCCGGGCCCCTCTATGGGTTGCTCGGGAACCGCTGGCGAACTCGACGAGCGTGGACGAGCGCAGCACTTGTTGCCGGCGCACTCTGTCTCGAGCCGCTCGCGGAACTGGCCGCAGGACGTCACTACCCCGGAGCGTCGTCCGTCTACCCAGTCGAGGTCGCCGCAGGCATCGCCATAGCGACGTACTTTCTCGTCACGGGACTCGCCTACCGACGCCACGGCAGGTCGGGCTTGAGGGAGCCGACGGCGATCTGACCAAAGCTCTGCGCGATCGTCCTGGCGGTCGTTCGGCGTGGTCAACCAGTGAACGGCCGTTCGGCGACACAGAATTCATTCCCTTCCGGGTCCTGCATGACTGTCCAGCGGTGGTCTCCGATCTGATGCTCTCCCACGATCGATGCTCCGAGCGCCACCAATCGGTCGACGGCCGCAGGGTCGGAATCGAACAAGTCCACGTGCATGCGATTCTTCGCGAGCTTCGACTCCGGAACTTTCTCGAAGTACCAGGCCGGCTCGTGCTGGCATTGGGCTCCTCCGATGTGAGTTCGACTCCCCCTGATCCTGCCTCAGCGCGAATGAGCCTGCAGGCCACCGGAAGCAACGCCATATGTGTCTGCATGTGGTTCGTGGCTCGGCGTCAAGTGCTCGTTCAACTCGACGACGACCTCGTCGCGCTGGGTCAGCCGAGAGGTTCAATGTACGCGGCGAGCTCCTCGGCGAGACCGTCTACGAATAGCCTTCCCTCTCCCTCGAGAAGGTTGCGCACGCCAGGTCCTTCGAGCTGATAGGCACCCGGTGTCGAGGGCACGCGGTCGCCGAAGAGGACCACCACCTCTCGAGGCGCCGAGCCCAGCACGACCTCTGCCTTCCGCGAGTGCCAGAGAAGGCCGTCTGCCTGCCGGCGTCGGATCAGGCGGCCGTGAAGCCACACCGCCCACTCCCGGGTGCAGGCATAGTGACCAGAGCCGGTCGCCACGAGCTGGTCGCGGGCAAGCCCGAGGAGCGCGAGGGCCGGGTCCCGAAGGTCGACAAGTTGGAACGCAGCGGGCGTCCTCACGTACGCCAGGCCTCGCTCGCGCAGCGCACGCTCGTAGATCACGCGGTCACCGGACGTACCCACTTCGTGAAAGACGGACTCGAGCAGGGCCACCAACTCGTCCTCCCCGAGATAGAGGGTCGCAACCTGGGTGCCCTTGTCATCGCTGAACGGGGCGAACCTGGTGTCGCCATAGCCCGGGTTGAAGCTGTCGTAGCCGTGTTTCAGCGAATAGACGCGATACATGCGGGTGCCCGCCAGCTTCTCGACAAGCCGTAGACGGCGTTGGTCGATCCCGGCCGGCGGACTCGGAACAAGGCAGCTCGCCGGGTCAGCGCATCCGGGTGCCGTCACGCTTCGAGGTTCGAGACGAACGAGCGTGCGGCCGCAGCCACAGAATCGGGATCGTTGTCCACGAGCTCTTCGGGGGAGCGGCCTGACAGCCACGGCGTGCGTGCCGTAAACCACGTCCAGAGCTCCCAGCCCCCCAGCCCGGCGGCGTTCAGGGCCCGAATGGCAGGTGCAAGGCCAGGACGCGGAGTGCCGTCGGGACGCAGCTCAAAGGCCGGGACCATGACGAGCCCGTCGTGTTCGATCGTGAACACGACTCCTTGCTTACGGCGCCGGCTGATCCAGGTCCTCGTCGCTTCCGCCGACTTGTCCTGTCGCATCTCGCGGAGCGCCTCTGTGGTGAAGGCGCCGGACGCAAGAAGCCGTTGACGATGCCGGGCCAGCCTGCGAGCCTGTGCAACCACCTCTCTCGGAACGGGGTCGATCCCGCTGACGAGCATCGCCCGAAGGAGCTCGCCCCGGTGTTCGGCCGCCTCCTCCGCGTGGATCGTCCCGACGGCACCGAGCAGAATGATCGCCGTCCTGATCTGATCTCGCGAGAAGCCCGGCACCCGGAAGACGCCGCTGCTCAGCTCCTCCACCATCGGCTCCGCGCTGGTCATGACGCTATCGTAGCGTTAGTCATACGTTCGCATCAATCGCAACAACTGCGAGCGGAAGCAGATCCAGTAAAAAAGGTTGCCGCCTGAGAAGACTGGGCCGGCTGTCGCTACGTGGTCTAGTCGGGCTTCCCACCGTGGCACCCGGCCACTAGCGTCTCCGCCATGCCGACGAAGCGACCACAGTTGTATCTCTCAGGCGACCCCGAGGCCGACCGGCTCCTCTCGGAGGACCCGCTCGCACTACTGATTGGCCTTGTCCTCGACCAGCAGATTCCCCTCGAGTGGGCGTTCTACGGCCCGTTCAATCTCGTCCAGCGGCTCGACGATCGCCTCGATGCGGCGGGACTTGCCGAAATGCCCGAAGAGGCGCTCATCGCCGTGTTCGCCGCTCGTCCCGCCCTTCATCGCTATCCCGCCGCCATGGCCAAACGGGTCCAGGCACTCGCCCGCCACCTCGTCGAGGAGTACGGCGGCGACGCCGCCAAGGTCTGGACGACGGCGCCGGACGGCCACGAGCTGCTCCGGCGCGTGCGGGCGCTTCCCGGTTTCGGCCAGCAGAAGGCGAAGATCTTCATCGCCCTCCTCGGCAAGCAGTTCGGCCTGAACGCTGACGGCTGGGTCGACGTGGCCTCGCCATTCGGCCACCATGGCACGCACCTTTCAATCGCCGACATCGACGGCCCGGAGTCGCTGGGCCTCGTGCGCCAGCACAAGAAGGAGATGAAGGCCGCCGCCAAGAAGGCGGCGCCGGCAGCCAAGAAGGCGCCGGCGAAGACGACGCCGGCGAAGAAAGCGCCGGCGAAGAAGACGCCGGCCACGAAGGCGGCGGCGAGGAAGGCGGCGGCGAGGAAGGCAGAGCCGGCGCCGAAGCCTGTGGCGAAGAAGACGCCGGCCAAGAAGATCACGGCCGGAAAGATGGCGGCGAAGACGACGCCGGCCACGAAGGCGGCGAAGAGCACTGTTGCCAAGAAGGTGACGGCAGCCAAGAGAGCGTCGGCTGCCAGGGCCACCAAGAACGCTGCCACGTAGGCCTAACGGCCGAGCCAACTTGGCTAGGGGTTGGCGCCACCCGTCGGCGGAAACGACCGGCCATTTCGGCGGCAGCCCGGCAAGGACACCCCCCGTCACCCGCGCCGGCCAGCGCCCCCGCCCGCGACGCCGGCGAGACGCGGTCGTGGGCGGCCCCGAGGGACCGCCCACGACCAACAACAAAACTGCTGAAAGGCTTGACTCTCCGGACTACATCGGATGGGACCGGCTTCCGACCGAGCGAGCCAAGGGTGTCTGACTGGTTGTCACCAGGTGGTCCAGCAAGCCGCCTAGCGGCCAGCCACCTCCAGGGTCCCAATGCGTTGAC
>JBEKMC010000067.1:0-18222 GCA_050008715.1 Acidimicrobiales bacterium
CGGCGGGCGACGACGTCGTAGCCGGCGCCCTCGCAGCCTGTGCGCTGTCAGGTGGCGGGCCATCGCCCGACGCCCTGGGCCAGCTGCTGAGCCGAGCCCGCCAGGCGACGACGACGCTGTCAGCCGCCCTCTTGTCGTGCGCGGCCGCCGGACAGATCGTGCCGGAAGCGACGGCCTTCCTGCGGGCGCTCAGCGGCGACGCAGCCGTGCAACCGGCACTCGCCCGGCTGCGGGCGGTCGGCTCGACTTCGGGCACGGCACTTGCCGTCGGCCTCACGGCTGCCCTCGGCGCCCACCAGCCCGAGCTCGTCCGCTCCGGCGGTCCGACATGACTCCTTCCCGCAGCACAGCCGTCTCCGCTAGCCGGACCGGGGCCGCCCGTACGGCGGCCCCCGTCCGCCAGACAGAAAGGTCATCGCCATGAGCAACAGCACCGTCGAACTGCGTGGGGGTCTCTATAGGGACTCGGTGGCGCTCATGCAGATCTCCCGCACGGTGGCCGAGCTCCCCGGCGTCGTCTCGGCACTGATCGCGATGGCCACGCCACTGAACCTCGAGTTGCTGCCGAGGCTGGGTTTCGCGGCACTCCCGGAGGCACGACCCGATGACCTGCTCGTCGCCGTGCAAGCCGACGACGAGGCCTCGCTCGCGGTGGCCCTTGCTCGCCTCGACGAGCTCTTCGCCGCCCGGGCGCTCACGACCGAAGCTGTCGACCGTCCGCCACGGACGACCCGGAGCGCCCTCGTACGCAGCGGGGCTCCTCTCGTCATGGTCTCGGTACCCGGTCGCAGTGCGCTCGTGGAGAGCATGGATGCCCTACAAGCAGGTGCCGACGTCATGCTCTTCAGCGACAACGTGCCCGTCGGGGAAGAGGTGCTCCTGAAAGAGGAGGCGCATCGACTCGGCCTTCTCGTCATGGGGCCCGACTGCGGCACCGCCATCGTGGGCGGAGTCGGTCTCTGCTTCGCCAATGTCATGGCCCCGGGGCGAGTCGGCATCGTCGCCGCTTCGGGCACGGGTGCCCAGCAGGTGTGTGCCCTGCTCGACGCAGCCGGCATCGGGGTGAGCGCCGTCCTCGGTACCGGAGGCCGCGATCTTTCCCGCGCCGTCGGAGCCCGTTCCAGCCTCGATGCCATGGCCATGCTCGACGCCCACGCAGGGACCGACCTCGTCGTAATGCTCTCCAAGCCGCCACCGTCCGACGTGGCCGAGCTGGTGGAAGCGGCCGCTGCCGCCCTCAGCACCCCTGCCGTCGTGGGCTTCCTCGGGGCCGGCCGCGACGACCTCACTGCTCTTACGGGCAAGGTCTTGGCCGCCTTGGGCGAACCACCCCTCGAACCGCCTGCCTGGCTCTCACCGCCGCCCGGGAACCTTCGCAGTGGCGCCGTCCGCGGCCTGTTCTCCGGCGGCACGCTCTGTGACGAGGCCATGGTCGTGGCGAGCGACCTCCTCGGGCCCATCCGTTCCAACATTCCTCTCGACCCGAGTTGGGCGCTCGGATCGGACCTCACGGCAGCTGGCCACCTCATGATCGACTTCGGGGACGACCAGCTCACACAGGGACGCCCGCACCCCATGATCGACTGGACGCTGCGCTTGGAACGCTTCGCGGCGGAGGTGGCCGACCCGGACTGCGGCGTGCTGCTCGTCGACGTCGTGCTCGGCTTCGGATCCCATCCAGCACCTGCCGAGGTATTGGCACCGGCGGTGAAGCTCGCCACCGAGAGCGGCGTCGCCGTCGTCGTGTCGCTCGTGGGGACCTCGGGTGACCCGCAGGGCCTGCAAGCGACGGCCCTCGCCCTGCAAGCGGCTGGAGCAAGCGTGTACCTGTCCAATGCAGCGGCAGCCCGGGCGGCCGCCGCGCTCGTGAAGGGGAGTGCGTGATGTTGCTCGACGAAGCCCCAGCCGTGGCCACCGTCGGTCTCGACCTGTTCGCGGAGGCACTGAGGGAGCAGGCCGTGGCCGTCACTCCCGTTCTCTGGCGACCGCCCCTGGCCGGTACGGAGGACGCCCTCGCCGCCATCGCGGCCGACCCGCGAGTGGCAGAGGCCAACGCCGAAGCCAGCCGGCGCCTCACGATGTCACGGCCCAAGCTCGTCGGGATCGCCACTGCGGCCGACGTGCTCGGCGTGAAGCGTGGCGAGTTCCTGCACGCCGGACCGCCGATCTCGTGGGCGGACGCCTCCGGGCCGGTACGAGGCGCCCTCATCGGTGCTCTCATCTACGAGGGCCTGGCGACGACTGCCGAGGAGGCGGAACGGCTCGCACCCTCGGTGTCCCTCGCCCCATGCCACGGGCGCGGCGCCGTCGGTCCCATGGCCGGTGTCGTGAGCGCCTCGATGCCGGTCTTCGTCGTCCATGACGACGTCTTTGGGACGACTGCCTACAGCACCCTCAACGAGGGTCTTGGAAAGGTCCTCCGTTTCGGCTCCTACGGCCCTGAGGTCATCGACCGGTTGCGGTGGCTGCAGGCGGTGTTGGCTCCGCGGCTCGCTGCCACCCTGGAGCGCCACGGTCCGGTCGACCTCACGTCGATCCTCGCCCAGTCGCTGCAGATGGGCGACGAGGGCCACAACCGCAACCGCGCCGGCACCTCCCTGTTCATCCGGGAGATCGTCGCCGACCTGGTCGAGATCGACGCCCCCTCGGCCGACATCGCCGCCGTACTGCGCTTCATCAACGGCAACGACCACTTCCTGCTCAACCTCGTCATGGCTGCCGGCAAGGCGGCGGCTGACTCCGCTCGCGACATCCCCGGCTCCACCATGGTGGTGGCCATGGCGCGCAACGGCACCGACTTCGGGATCCAGACGTCCGGCACCGGCGACGAGTGGTTCACCGGCCCTTGCGGCGTTCCAGAAGGCCTCTATCTCTCAGGCTTCGGCCCGGAGGACGCCAACCCCGACCTCGGGGACTCGACCATCACCGAGACGGTCGGGCTCGGAGGTTTCGCCATGGCAGCCGCCCCGGCGATCGTGCGCTTCATCGGCGGCTCGGTGGCTGATGCCCTCGAGACCACCGAGCGGATGTACGAGATCACCCTCGCCGAACACCCGCTGTACCAGGTGCCGGCCCTCGGCTTCCGGGGGACGCCGGCGGGTATCGACGCCACCCTCGTGGTGCGTACGGGGGTGCTCCCCGTCGTCAATACGGGCATCGCAGGCCGCCTGGCCGGCATCGGTCAGGTCGGTGCCGGCATCGTGAGCCCGCCGGCCTCGGTCTTCGTCGACGCCGTGACCGCTCTCGCGGCCCGTGTCGGCGCCCTGGTGCCCGGATGAGCCGAGGAGGGTGATCAGCTCGTGTTGCCGGCACTGAAAGGCTGGTTCGGCCTACCGGAGTTGGATACGGCCGGCTTGCGGTGGTCGCGGTCGGCGAGCCATCTGCAGCACGGGGTGGCGCGAAGCGGCCTTCTCTATATGACCGAGGCCCGGCTGGGTTTCCAGCCGAAGGGCATCGACGCCCGGCTGGGTGCACGGGCACTGTCGTGGGAGCTCTCCTCGTTGAACGACATCGAGCTCAAACCGACGCTCCGCAAGCTGCGCGTGACGGTCACCACAGCGAGCGGGCGCGAGCGATTCATGGTCTCGGACGCCGGCGTCGTCTACAACGATCTGAAATCTTGGCGGCGTGGTTAGGTTTGCGAGTGGCGCCACCGGTAGGTCGGCGCCGGACGTGGGAGGAGGTGCGCCAAGATGGTGGTGCTCGTGATCGTCCTGGTGGTCGCAGCATGTGGCTTGGTCCTGTTCGACGCTCGCCGGGGGCCGCGTCGAGCTTCCAAGCCCGTCTCGCAAACTGGTCGCGCCTCGGCTCGAGGAGCTTCGACCGGTTCTCGGGGGATTACGCCGCGGTCTCGGCCGACAGCCTCGGGCCGGGCGATGCCCCCTCGCGCCCGCGGCACGCGCCCACCGAAACCCCGTTGACGGATCGGCTCCAGCCGTCCGAACGGCCGACCTGAACGAGCGGTTCAGCCGGCTCGGGAGTCGAGCGTCGTCACGAGGCTCTTCTGTGTCTGGCGGGCGGCCTCGTCGAGGGCGCGCTCGGCCGATGGCTCCGGTTGCACACCGATGCTGTTGAGCGTCATCGCCAGCATCTCGTAGTGACCGACGAGCATGCACAGCTCGATGAGGTCGATGTCCTCGAAGGCACGAGTAAGCGCAGCCCACGTCACCGCGGTCAGCACCCGGCGTGCGTGCAGCTCGTCGACGGCGGCGAGGAGCAGCAGCTGCCGCTCGCTGAAGACGTCGTGATCTGGCCAGCGGGGGATGGCGTTGATCACCTCGGCGCTGAGGCCGGCTCGGTGCCCAAGGGGCACGTGCTGCACCCACTCGTAGGGAGCGGCGCAGTTGCAGGCGGTGCGCAGGACGACGAGCTCCACGTCGCCACGGGGAAGGCGAGCTCGCAGCAGCATGGTGCCCGCAAAGGGCAGCCATGACCGGAAGAGCCGCCGATGACGGCCAAGGGTCGTGAAGACGCCTGGTGGGTCGCCGATGGTGGCCCAGCCGATCACGGTGGCGACGGTTCGAGCGAGCGGGCCGAGCTCCCCGAGCGCCGGCGGCGGTATCCGGACGTCCATCCCCCCATGCTCGGGATTGTCCGAGCGACTCGCCAGAGGCGAAAGTCATCGGCGCGCGATTTGGGCCATTCGGCTCTGGTCGACGGCCGTCCGCGTAGGCACATTGTCGGAGGAAGGGATCGTCATGACGAACACCTGGCTGATGATGGAACGGAGCCCCGACGGCGGGAGGGCTCCCCATGTCGCACGTTTCGAGAGCATCGGCCGCCGGCTGCCCGAGACGAAGCTCGGAACCGAAGAGCTCATGGCATCGACGCGTCACCACACGCGGGTCGACCTCGAACGGCTCACCGGCATCCACGAACGTCGCATCGCCGCCGACGGCGAGGACTCGCTCAGCCTGGCGACCGGCGCCGCCGCCGATTGCCTGAGCCGTTCTCGACACAGCGCCGAAGACCTCGAGATGCTCGTCAGCTGCAGCATCACGAAGTACCGAGGTGGCCTCGAGTCGTGGCTCGAGCCGCCCATGAGCGTGGCCATCGCCCAACACATCGGGGCGACGAAGGCCACGACCTTCGACATCTCCAATGCCTGTGCGGGGATGCTGACCGGGGTCTTCGTCGTGTCGAACCGAATCCGGCGAGGCGAGATCGACTGCGGCATGGTGGTGAGCGGCGAGTACATCACTCAGCTCTCGCGGAACGCTGCCAAGCACGTCCGCAACATCATGAGCTCCGAGCTCGCCTCGCTGACGCTCGGCGACGCCGGCGCCGCTTACATCATCGAGCGCGCTCCGGAGGGTGTGGCGGGGATCTCGGTGACCGGGTTCACGACCGTGTCGGGCCACAGCCGCCTCTGCATGGCCTACCCCGCCCGCCATGACCCGGGCGCCCGCATGTTCACGAAGTCGAGAGCGCTCCAGCGGGCCGCCATCGCCGACACGCCATACCTCCTGCAAGAGGTGCTCGACGCTGCTGGCCTCACCATGGGTGACATCGACTGGGTCATCCCCCACCAGACCTCCGCCCGAGCCATCAAGAAGGGCATGAAGGACATCTGTGAGACGCTCGGCGGCGAACCGACCAACCCTGCCGTCATCACGGTCGACTACTACGGCAACACGGCTTCCACGTCTCACGGTGTCGCCCTCGTGAAGGAGTTGGAGGAAGGACATCTGCATGCCGGCGACCGCGTGGCGCTCTTGGCGCTCGCTTCCGGCATCGAGATCGGGGTGGTCCTGTTCACGGTCGACGAGGAGCTGGTGAGCCGCTATGGCAACGAAGCTTGACGTCCCCGCCGTCGTGCGCGGACGGCAACCGATTCACCGGAGCGCACGCAAGATGGCCGACGAGGCGAGCCGGGCGGCCATCGACCGTGCCGGCCTGCAGCTCGAGGACATCGACCTGCTGATGAACGCCGGCATCTATCACGAGCGCAACCTCGGCGAGCCGGCGCTGGCCGCCATGATCCAACAAGACGTCGGCATCAACCCGGAGGACCCGCACGCCGATGGCCACGGGAGCTTCTCGTTCGACATCGCCAACGGCGCCTGTGGCGTGCTCACGGCTCTCCAGGTTGCGGACGGTTTCCTACAGTCAGGGGCGATCGAGCACGCCCTCGTGGTCGCGAGCGACGCCCACCCGGGCCACGGCATGGCCCCCGGTTTCCCGTACTCGGCCAGCAGCGCCGCCGTCGTCTGCAGCTGGGACGACGGCGCGGCCGGCCTGGCCGGCTTCCGCTGGGAGGTCGCTCCGGAGGACGGGAGCCCGGTGAGCTCCCGCATCGGCCTCGACCATGGCCGCAACGTGCTTCACATCGAGAAGGACCCCGATTTCGACGGCCGGGCGGCCGTGTGGGCGGCCAAGGTGGCGGCATCACTCCTGGCCGATCTCGACCTCAGACCGGCCGACATCGACCTCGTGGTCGCCAATCCGTTGACGCCGGCCTTCCTCGAAGGTCTTTCCGCCCACGTCGGCATCGGCATGGAACGGCTCCTCGTCCTCGATGGCGCAGAGCAGGTTCACACCGCCGCGCTCCTCGTGGGCCTGGCGGCGGCCACCGAGCAGGGGCGGCTGCAGCAGGCTCACCGCGTTCTGCTCGTCTCCGCCGGGGCCGGCATTGTCGCCGGTGCGGCGCTGCTCACCAACTGACGCAGCCGGGCGCGAACCGGGGGTAACCGCCACGAAAGCTTGGGACTTTCGCCTCTGTACGACGACAGGGGCGCAGCGGACGATCTGAGCGAAAACGGGTGGCTCACACTCTCCGCGAGAAAGAGGGGCCCAGCTATGGCAGCAGAGCCGGACATCTATGGCGGGAGCATGCCTGGTCGAGAGGGTGAGCTCACCCTCGAGATGCACGGCATGACCCCGATACCGCTCGAAAACCGCTACGGCGGTATTCACCGCATCTTCACGGTGTGGTTCATGCCCAACCTCGTGCCGGCAGCATTCTTCATCGGGGTGATCGCGTTCAATCTCGGATTCTGGCTCGGAGTCGTGGCGATCGTGATCGGCACCCTGCTCGGCGCGCAACTCGTGGCGATTCTCTGTTCATGGGGCCCGACGACCGGTTTGGGGCAGTTGCCGCTCGCTCGCCTGCAGTTCGGCAAGACGGTCGCAGTGCCCGGCCTGCTCATGTGGCTCTCGACCATCGCCTGGGACGCCATCAATGCGATCTTCGGGGCCGAGGCCATTCACCTGCTGATTCATGTGCCGTTCTGGGTCGGTCTGCTGATCGTGCTCGCCATGCAGGGAGTGCTGGGCATATTCGGCTACGAGTGGATGCACTCATTCGAGAAATGGGGATCGGTCGTCCTCGGACTCATGTTCGTCGCCATCACCGTCAAGATCGTCCAGATCGGCAACTTCCACTCGGTTGCGACCGTCCACGGTGGGGCGAAAGTTGGCGCCTTCATCCTCATGGTGACGATCGCGGCAAGTTTCGTCATTGCGTGGGGTGCTTACGCTTCCGACTACAGCCGGTACATGAAGCCCGGCACGTCACGCGCCGGCATCTACTGGCTGACGCTGGCGGGCAACACGCTGTCCTCGGTGTGGCTCGAGATCCTGGGTCTGGCCACGGCCGCCGTCGCCGTGAACGACACATCCGGCGGAATCCGGAACCTGCTCGGAGGCGGGGTCCTCGGGGGCCTGGCGCTCGTGGCCATCTGGATCGGATCGGTCGCCGTCAACGCCATGAACGACTACTCGGGCTCGCTCGCCCTACAGGCGGCGGGGTTCCGGATTCGGCGACCGTTGGTCGCCATGGTCGTCACGGTCGTCGCCTTCTTCTTGACACTGTGGCTGAATACCGGCGACCTCGCTACCAAGTTCGAGAACGTCTTGCTCTTCATCACCTACTGGATTCCGCCCTTCGCCGCCATCCAGATGGTCGACTGGTGGCGCAAGCACGGCCACATGAACGTGGGCGACATCGTCGGCCAGGCCATGAAGCCCGGCTGGGACGCCTTGATCGCACTCCTCGTGGGCTTCGGCGCCGCAGTGCCCTTCATGGACACTTCGCTCTATGTGGGGCCGGCTTCCTCCAGCTGGCTGAACGGAGGCGACATCGCGTTCGGGGTCGGCTTCGTCGTCGCCCTCGTCCTGTACGCCGGCATCCGGCGGGTGTCGAGCGGCACGATGCGTGATCCCCTTCCACCCGAGGCGGTCGTCGCCGACTCCCCGCCAGCCGTCTCGGATGCGCCGCTCTCCGCAGGAGCATCGAGTTGACCGAGCTGGTCGTGACGGGAGGGCGGCTCGCCAGTGATCCCGGCGGGCCGCCTGTCGACTTGCACGTGGACGGTGGCAGGTTCGTGAGCATCGTCCCGAGCGGCGGCGGGGTGCCGCCTGCCGACCGTCTCCTCGACGCCGCCGGAGCCCTCGTGTCCCCGCCGTACGTGGAGCCGCACATCCATCTCGACTCCGTCCTCACCGCCGGTGAGCCTCGATGGAACAAGAGCGGCACGTTGTGGGAGGGGATCGCCCTGTGGTCCGAGCTCAAAGGGACGCTCACCCGGCACGACGTCATGGCGGGTGCCGAGGAGGTGCTTCGCTGGCAGGCCGCCAACGGCGTGCTCCACGTCCGCAGCCACGTCGACGTCACCGACCCGAGGTTGCTGGCCCTCGACGCCCTCATCGAGGTGCGAGACCGCGTCCGTGAGGTCGTGAACCTCCAGCTGGTGGCCTTCCCGCAGGAAGGCATCTGCTCGTTCCCGGGCGGCGAGGGGTTGCTGGCGGAGGCGGCCGACCGCGGCGTCGACGTCATCGGTGCCATCCCCCACTTCGAGGACACCCGCGAAGACGGCGTCCGTTCACTCGAGATCGCCATCGAGCTTGCGATGCGTCATGGCCTTCTCGTCGACGTCCACTGTGACGAGATCGACGACGACCAGTCGCGCTTCATCGAAGTGCTCAGCACGCATGCCGCCCGCAGCGGGTTGCGCGACAAGGTGACCGCCAGCCACACGACGGCGATGGGTTCCTACAACGCCGCCTACAGCTACAAGCTGCAGCGGATCGTCTCCCGGTCCGGCATCAACCTCGTCTGCAATCCCATGGTCAACCTTCATCTGCAGGGTCGCCTTGACGGCTACCCGAAGCGACGCGGCCTCACGCAGATCAAAGAGATGATGGACGCCGGCGTCAACGTCGCCTTCGGGCAGGACTGCGTGATGGACCCGTGGTACCCGCTCGGCACGGGCAACCCGATGCAGGTGGCTTTCGTCGGCGCCCATGCGGCGCAGCTCATGTCCCCGGCCGAGATTCTCGAGTGCTTTCGCATGGTGACGGACCGGGCGGCTGCCGTGATGGGTTTGGGCGAGGACTACGGGATCGCCGTCGGTCGCCCGGCGTCGTTCATCGTCCTGCCGGCATCGGATCCCTTCGACGTCGTCCGCCGGCAGGTTCGACCTTCCCACGTCGTCTCGCACGGGAAGGTGATCGCCACGACACCCCCGTCGACGACGACCCTGCACTGGCTCGACGAGACACCCGAGAAGGTGGACTTCGTCCGCTCTCGTGACGCCGTGGGGGCGACGTGGCGCGCGGGCGGCGAGGCGGCACCGTGAGCTAACGCCCACCCGCCGCTTGGTACCCTCGACGAGCGCCCGGTACTGGCGCATGGACCGGTACTGGCGCATGGACCCGCACTCGCGCATGGAGAGGACGCCCGCTGCAAACCCAGGAGCTCGAACATCTCGACGTGCTCATCGTCGGCGCCGGCCTGTCCGGGGTCGGCGCGGCCTGCCATCTCGGCGCCGAGTGCCCCTCCCGGAGCTTCGCCATCCTCGAGGCGCGCGGCGCCAGCGGCGGGACCTGGGACCTGTTCCGCTATCCCGGTGTCCGATCGGACTCCGACATGTTCACGCTCGGGTACTCGTTCCGGCCCTGGGAGGGGGCGAAGGCGATCGCCGGCGGCCCCTCCATCCTCGACTACATCCGCCAGACGGCCCATGACCACGGCATCGATCAGCGGATCCGCTACCACCACCGCGTCGTGAGCGCCGCCTGGTCGAGCACGGAGGCGCGCTGGACGGTCGAGATCCGACGTGGCGACAACAACGACACCGAGCACGTCACGTGTGGCTTCCTCTACCTCAACACCGGCTACTACCGCTACGACGAGGGCTACACGCCGGCGTTCACGGGGACGGACCGTTTCGCTGGCCGAATCGTCCACCCGCAGCTGTGGCCGGCGGACCTCGACTACGCCGGCAAGCGGGTGGTCGTGATCGGTAGCGGCGCCACCGCCGTGACGCTCGTTCCGGCCATGGCACAGACAGCTGCCCACGTGACGATGTTGCAGCGCTCCCCTACCTACGTCATGTCGCTACCCGAGCACGATCGGATCGCCGACGTTCTCCGCCGCAAGCTGCCCGCCCGCCTCGCCTATCCCGTCGTGCGCTGGAAGAACGTCGTGCTCGGCTCGCTCATGTACCAGCTGTGCCGGCGAGCGCCCCAGCTCATGAAGTCGATCCTCCGAAAGGGCGTCGTCAGGCAGCTCCCGGCGGGCTACGACGTCGCCACTCACTTCGGCCCGAACTACGAGCCGTGGGATCAGCGGCTCTGCATCGTGGCGGACGGCGACCTCTTCAAAGCGATCTCGAGGGGCGACGTCTCCGTCGTCACCGGTGCCATCGAGACGTTCACGGAGCAAGGGCTGCGGCTCGCGTCAGGCACCGAGCTGGAGGCCGATGTGATCGTCACGGCGACGGGTCTCAACATGTTGCTGATGGGCGGCGTGACCCTCAGCGTGGACGGGGAGGCCATCGACCTCTCGCAGGCAATCGGCTACAAGGGTGTCATGTTCAGCGGGCTGCCCAACCTTGCCGTCACGATGGGTTACACGAACGCCTCGTGGACGCTGAAGGCCGACCTCACGGCGGAGTACATCTGCCGGCTGATGAATTACATGGACGACAATGGCTACGGCGAATGCAGACCCCGGCGTCCGGCCGCCGGCACTCCGACCGAGCCGCTCATCGGCCTCCGTTCCGGCTACGTGCTGCGCTCGATCGACACCCTTCCCAAGCAAGGATCAAAGGCTCCTTGGAGGCTTCATCAGAACTACCCGCGCGACGTCCTCCTCCTCCGCCATGGGGCGGTGAACGACGAGGCGCTGGAGTTCCGGCGCGCTCGCGCGACGGTGCCACTGGCCGGCTGAGGCGTCAACGCCGCAGCCCCAGCCGTACCCACTTTCCCCTCTGACACTCGATCGCCAACAGACCGGCGAGCACGCCGCCGTCGATGTTCTTGTGCTTCCTGCCCGGCCGCGAAGGGTCTTTATGCCCTGTTAGCGGCAGCAGTGACCTGCGACTCTAGGAGAGCGCAGGGCAGCGCACGGGAGGAGAACGTGATGGGGCTAGATCCTGAAGTCCTCGAAATGGCCCTGGAGTCCATCAGGGACTTCGCCCACCTCGAGCTACCGCCTGACAAGGTGCTCGAGAACGACCGGACCGACCACGTCCCGCTCGACGTCGTCCGGGCGATGTGCAGCGAGAAGCTCGGCATCCAACTGCTGTTCATCCCCACCGAGTACGAGGGGATGGGCGGGGGCACCTTTGACGTGTACCGGGTCTGCGAGGCGATGGCCCGCATCGATCTCGGTGTGGCGACCGGCGTGCTGGCGACCTTCCTCGGGAGCGACCCGATCGTCGTCGGCGGCACGCCTGAGCAGAAGAAGGAGTGGCTGACGCGCATCGCCAACGAGGGTCTCCTCTTCGCCTATGGCGCCACTGAACCGGAGGCCGGAAGCGACCTTGCTGCGTTGAAGACGACCGCTCGCCGAATCGAGCAGGACGGCCACTTCGAGTACGTCATCAACGGGAAGAAGCAGTGGATCAGCAACGGCGGTGTTGCCGACGCCTACACCATCCTGGCAAATGCTCCCGGCGGTCCGACGTGGTTCGTCGTAGATGCCGGCGTGCCGGGCTTCGAGCACGGCAAGGCTGAGGACAAGCACGGCATCCGCGCCAGCAATACGGCGGCCCTGATGCTCGACGACGTGCACGTCGCCGCTGACCGCGTCGTCGGCGGCGAAGAAGGCCAAGGGCTGCTGCAGGCCCAGAAGGTCTTCGGCTACACCCGCCTCATGGTGGCGGCCTTCGGGCTCGGCGCCGGCTGGGCGGCCTTGGACATCGCCATCCCGTATTCGACCGAACGCATCCAGGCGGGCACTCCCTTGTCGGAGAAGCAGGGATACACCCACAAGCTCATCGTTCCCCATGTCGTGGCGCTCGAGGCCGCTCGGGCTTACATCGAAGAGACGGCAGAGCGCATCGACGACGAAGAGGGCTACTTCAACACCGAGGGCGCCATCGCCAAGTACTTGGCGACCGAAGCCGGCAACGCCGCCGCCGACGCCTCCATCCAGGCGCTCGGTGGCTACGGCTACGTCAAGGAGTTCATGGTCGAGAAGATCCGCCGCGACGTCCGCATCACCACGATCTACGAGGGCACGTCCGAGATCATGGAGATGACCATCGCGCGGGACCGCTGGCAGGATCATATGAAGACCCGAGGCCAGCACTACCACGACCGCGCCGCTGAGCTCGAAGCGTTGCACGCCGAGCACCCGACGGTCGGAGCCGATACGGCAGCCCTGGCGGCTCATGCGCTGGCGGAGCTGCTGGAGTGGGCCCGGGCCGAGCGCTTGACCCGCCATCAGCATGTACTGCTGCGCTTCGGCGAGCTGATCGCAAAGGCCGAAGGTGCGGCGGCGCTCGCACGGCGAGCGGCGCGCGCCGAGGACGGAACGCTCAATGTGAAGGCCGATCGACGTTTCGACGTCGCCACCCTGTCCGCCATGAGCCGGATCTGGGCGCGGACGGCCGCCCAGACCGTGGGCGAGAAGGGCCTCAGCTGGACCGTCGGAGCGGACACCTCGGGTCGCGACGTGGCGGCGGCGGCATCGGCAATTGGAGTGCCGGCGATACACGCGGCCCAGACCGGGCTCGTGGCCGACATGGATCGTGTGGCCGACGCCCTCTACGGGCGCCGGCAAGAGGGCAACTAGTGGAGGAAGACGAAAGATGGTCGATCAGCTGAGCCAGGCCGTTGCGATCGTTGGTGTCGGCGCCATCATGCCGGACGCACCCAACGCGACGACATTCTGGGACAACATCAAGCAGGGCCGCTACAGCATCAGCGAGGTTGAGCCGTCGCGCTGGGACCCGCACCTGTATTACGACCCTGACCCGAAAGCACCCGACAAGACCTACAGCAAGATCGGTGGCTGGGTTCGCGACTGGGAGTGGGACCCACGCGCCTGGAAGCTTGCGCTCATGCCGACCGTGGCCGACCAGATGGACGACACCCAGAAGTGGGCAGTCGCCTGCACCCAGCAGGCGCTCGCCGACTACGGCTATCCCGAGCGCCCGCTCGACAACGAGCGGGTAGCCGTCGTCTTCGGCAACGCCATGGCGGGCGAGCAGCACTACAGGACGGCAACGCGGATCGCCTTCCCTGAGTTCGCCGAGGACCTCGGGGAGGCGCCCAGCTTCCGGGCGCTCCCGGCCGACGTCCAACGAGCGATCGCAGCCGAGTTCGGCGACCTCGTCGCCAAGCGATACCCGGAGATCACCGAGGACACCATGCCCGGCGAGCTCTCCAACTGCATCGCCGGGCGGGTCGCCAACCTCTTCAACTTCCGCGGCCCCAATTACGTCGTGGACGCCGCCTGCGCCTCGGCGATGGCGGCCATGAACTCTGCGGTGAGCGGGCTCGTCGAGCGCGAGTACGACGCCGTCATCACTGGCGGCATCGACCGGAACATGGGGCCTACCACCTTCGTGAAGTTCAGCAAGATCGGGGCGCTCTCGGCCACGGGAACACGTCCTTACGCGGCGGGTGCCGACGGCTTCGTCATGGGAGAGGGCGCTGCCACCTTCCTCATCAAGCGGCTCGACGACGCCGTTAAGGACGGCGACCACATCTACTGCGTGCTCCTCGGGATGGCCGGGTCGAGCGACGGGAAGGGCAAAGGCATCACCGCTCCCAACCCGATCGGTCAGAAGCTCTCCGTCCAGCGGGCGTGGCAAAAGGCGGGCGTGGCCCCGCAGACAGCAAGCCTGGTCGAGGGCCACGGTACGTCGACACGCGTCGGCGACGTGGTCGAGCACGAGAGCATGGCGGCGGTCTTCGGCGGCAGTGGCGTTCCGGTTGGATCGATCGCCCTCGGCTCGGTGAAGTCCAACATCGGCCACCTCAAGGCGGGCGCCGGCGCAGCTGGCATCTTCAAGGTGGTCATGGCCATCCACGACAAGGTGCTGCCGCCCAGCCTCAACTTCGCGGCGCCGAACCCGGACATCGATTTTGCGAACAGCCCGTTCCGCGTCAACACCGAGCTGCGGGAGTGGGACTTGCCCGAGGCGGGCGTCCGGCGGGCAGGAGTGAGCGCCTTCGGCTTCGGCGGTACGAACTTCCACACCGTCCTCGCCGAGTACGTGCCCGAGCCCGGCGACGGCGGTGCAGCGCGCTCGTTCGCCGTGCCGGAAGTGAAGGCAGCGGTTCGGGCCGCCGCGCCGGCGGAGGTGGCGCCTCGACGCGCCGCGGTTGTGGGCGCCGACACCGAAACCCAACTCGCCGAGCGGCTGGCGGACCTCTTGGCGGAGGCCGTCGCAGGTCGGATGCCGTCCGCTGACCTCCCGGCGCCCGAGGCCCTTGCGGCACCCGAACGCGTCGCCATCGACTACGGCACAGCCGGCGAGCTCGCCGACAAGGTGAAGAAAGCGCAGCAGGCTCTCGCGAGCGGCGACGCCGCCTGGAAGATGCTGCAGGCGCGGGGCATCTTCCGCGGCCGGGGTCCCCGACAGAAGGTGGCCTTCCTCTACACGGGCCAAGGGTCCCAGTACCCCAACATGCTGCGCACACTGGCAGAAACGGATCCGGTCGTGGCCGAGGTCTTCGACGAGGCGGACCGCGTCATGACACCGATGCTCGACGGGCGGACCTTGCGAGACTTCCTGTTCGTCGACCGGGACGACCCGGCTGCTGTTGCCCAAGCGAGCGAGGACCTCCGGCGCACCGAGATCACGCAACCCGCGGTGCTGACGGTCGACTGCGCCATCACGCGGCTCTTGGCCGAGCGCGGGTTTCACCCGGACTTCGTGATGGGCCACAGCCTTGGCGAGTATGGAGCCCTGGTTGCCGCCGGCGCCCTACCGTTCGCTGACGCCCTCGACGCCGTGAGCGCCCGCGGCCGGGGAATGGCGAGCCTCGAGCTGGAGGACAAAGGCCTCATGGCGGCAGTCTTCGCGCCCCTCACCGAGGTGGAGAAGATCGTCGCCGGCACCGACGGCAATGTCGTCATCGCCAACATCAACAGCAGCAAGCAGGTCGTCATCGGCGGGGCGAGCGTCCCGGTGGAGCAGGCCATGGCCGCCCTCACCGCCGCCGGCTATCAGGTGGTGCAGCTGCCCGTGAGCCATGCCTTCCACACCTCGATCGTGGCGCCCGCGTCAGTGCCGCTGGAGAAGGCGCTGGCGGGGCTGCACCTTTCCCCGCCGCAGATCCCCATCGTCGCCAACCTGAGCGGCGACTTCTACCCGATGGGGGCTGGCGTCGAATCGGAGATGATCGCCATTCTGGGCCACCAGGTCGCTTCTCCGGTTCAGTTCGTGAAAGGCCTTCGGACTCTGTACGAGCACGGCGCCCGCGTCTTCGTCGAGGTTGGCCCGAAGAAGGCGCTCCACGGCTTCGCCGAGGAGATGTTCGGCGACGACCCCTCCGTACTCTCCCTCTTCACGAATCACCCCAAGTGGGCCGACACCGTCGCCTTCAACCAGGCGTTGTGTGGCCTCTACGCCTCCGGTGTGGCGCCGGACCTGGCCACCGCTGCTCCGCCCACGACAGCGGCGCCTGATGTCAGCTCACAAGGGGCGCATCCGGCAACGGTCGTGGCGCAACTGAGCGATGCGTGGGTGTCCGGTGAGAATGCAGCGGCTGCACCGAGACGGCCCGTGGTCGTGTCTGGCGCCGCCGTCGGCCTGCCCGGCATGGAGCACGTCTTCGACACAGGCAACCTCGGCCGCCTGCTCGACGGTACCCAGTGCATCGGCCAGATCCCGTCCGCAATCCGAGACGACATGCTCGATCAGCACATCACGCGGGTCGTCAAGCAGCCGGACGGGAGCGGGAGTTTCGTGTCGATCGACGACGCCGCCGACGTGATCAAGCTGGCCGGCCGGGCCGGCGCCTTCGACCCGGTGGCGGAGTTCGGGATCGACGCGGACCGCGTGCTCGCCCTCGAGAAGACCACGTGCATGGCCATCGCGGCCGGCTTGGATGCCCTCCGTGACGCCGGGATCCCGCTCGTGCAGCACTACAAGACCACAAGCATCGGTACGCGACTACCCGAACGCTGGGGCCTGCCGGACGAGCTGCGCGACGACACCGGCGTGATCTTCGCGGCCGCCTTCCCGGGTCTCGATGCCTTTGCCGGGTACTCCCATGACTACTACCTGGACAAAGGGCGCCGTCAGGAGCTTGCTGCCCTCGAGGCCGTGAGAGCGCTCGCCACGAGCGACAACGGCAAAGGCGTGAACGCATCGACTGCTGAGCTCGACCGCCGCATCAGCGCGTTGCGTGCCGAGATCGAGCAGCATCCCTATGCCTTCGACCGTCGCTTCCTCTTCCGCGTCTTGTCGATGGGACACTCCCAGTTCGCCGAGTTCATCGGGGCTCGCGGGCCGAACACTCAGGTGAATGCTGCCTGCGCCAGCACCACGCAGGCTGTCACGTTGGCGGAGGACTGGATTCGGTCCGGACGCTGCCGTCGTGTGATCGTCGTGGGCGCAGACGACGCCACCTCGGACAACCTCCTCGGCTGGATCGGATCAGGTTTCCTCGCCTCGGGCGCGGCGGCTACCGATGCCGAGGTGGAGGACGCCGCCACGCCGTTCGACCTGCGTCGGCACGGGATGATCATCGGCATGGGGGCCATCGCCCTCGTCCTCGAAGCGGCCGACGCGGCAGAGGAGCGCGGCATCCGCCCGATCGCAGAACTGATGGCCGGCGTCACGGCCAACAGTGCATTTCACGGGACGCGCCTCGACGTCGAGCACATCAGCGGCGAGATGGAGCAGTTGGTCCTGCAAGCCGAGCGGCGCTGGGGTCTCGACCGGAAAGAGATGGCGCCGGAGACCCTCTTCGTCTCCCACGAGACGTACACGCCCGCCCGCGGTGGAAGTGCTGCGGCCGAGATCGCCTCGCTGCGTGCCGTCTTCGGGTCGGCGGCGGACGAGATCGTGATCGCCAATACAAAGGGTCTCACCGGCCACGCCATGGGTGCCGGCATCGAGGACGTGCTCGCCGTCAAGAGCCTGGAGACCGGCATCGTCCCGCCGATCCCGAACTTCAAGGAGGCCGACCCCGACCTCGGGGAGCTCAACCTCTCGCACGGCGGGTCCTATCCCGTGCAGTACGCCATCAGGCTGGCTGCTGGTTTTGGCTCGCAGATCAGCATGACCCTGCTACGGCGGGTGCCCGCCCCTGACGGGCAACGACGCGCCCCCGACGCCCTGGGTTACGAGTACCGCATCGACGACGCTGGGCGCTGGCATGACTGGCTTGATCGCGTCAGCGGCCAAGCCGACGCCAACGTCACCGTGGTGCAGCACCAGCTGCGCGTCGTGGCCTCACTTCCCGCCGCCGCCAAGCCCACCGAGACTGCGAGCCCCGTCGACGCCGTCGAGGCTCCTGCCGTCGCCGTCAAGGCTCCTCCCGTCGTCGACGTTCCTCCGGTCGCGGTTGCGCCGGTCGAGGCTGTTGCGGTCGTGGCCGTCGCCACCCCAGTCGTCGTCGCCCCAGTCGTCGAAGCCGCTGTGCCGGCTGTGGCTGTCCCGGTCGTACAGTCCCCGGCGAGCGCTGTCACCGAGGACGAGGTCCGCCAGCGGGTGCTCGCACTCGTGGCCGAGAAGAGTCGAAGCCGCTGTGCCGGCTGTGGCTGTCCCGGTCGTACAGTCCCCGGCGAGCGCTGTCACCGAGGACGAGGTCCGCCAGCGGGTGCTCGCACTCGTGGCCGAGAAGACCGGCTACCCCGAGGACATGCTCGACCTCGATCTCGATCTCGAAGCAGACCTCGGTGTCGACACCGTGAAGCAGGCCGAGCTCTTCGCCTCCGTGCGAGAGGCCTACGGCATCGTGCGCGACGACAAGCTCAAGCTGCGCGACTACCCGAGCCTGCAGCACGTCATCGGCTTCGTCATGGAGCGG
>JBEKMC010000068.1:0-17909 GCA_050008715.1 Acidimicrobiales bacterium
GCTGCCGTGTCGCGAGCTCGTTCGTGACATGCCGTCTGCCGAAATCGCCGGTGACGAGCTGGCGGCCGTTCAGCACGGCCGGTCAGTCGAGCGTTCGATCCTGAAGCTGGCCGGAGACGGCCCGTGGGCGCTCGTCGGCCCGGACGGCGAGCTCGTGGCGGTGGGGGAGCCGCGAGGTTCCGACAAGGTGCGGCCGGCCGTCGTCCTCGCGCCCGCCGGGTAGCGTCGAGCAGTGGACACTGACGGCCGCAGCGTCGTGACGATCGGCGCCTACGACGGAGTGCACATCGGGCACCGTCTCGTCATCGAGCGCGTCCGGGCATTGGCCGGCGCCGAGGGTCTTCGCAGTATTGTCGTCACCTTCGACCGCCATCCTGCCTCCGTCGTTCGGCCGGAATCCGCCCCGAAACTGTTGACGGACCTCGACCAGAAACTCGAGCTGCTCGTGTCCACCGGCATCGACGCCATCGAGCTCATCCACTTCGACGACGAGCGCGCCACCGAGACCGCCGAGGATTTCATCGCGACGGTTCTCGTGGCACAACTGGGCGTCAGCACCGTCGTCGTCGGGCGCAACTTCCACTTCGGCAAGGCGCGCGGCGGCAATGTCGCCCTGCTCGAGGAGATGGGCCCGGAGCTCGGTTACCGAGTCGTGCCGTTCGATCTCGTCATGGATGAGCCGGCAAGTGCCGGCGCTCCTGCCGAAGTCATCTCCTCCACACGCATCCGCCAGCTGGTCTCGGCCGGGGACGTGGTGGGCGCTGCTCGCCTCTTGGAGCGGCCGCACGAGGTGAGAGGCATGGCCGCGGACACACCGGCGGGCGGCGGGATCACGATTCGCGTGCCGGGCGAGATCCTCTTGCCTCCGGACGGCTGTTACGCCGGCCACCTCACGGCTCTCGAGTACCCGGGCGAGTGGCGGCCCTGCGAGGTCCGGATCGAGAACCCGCAGGGGAGCGCCACGATCGTCGTCGTGAGCGGAGAGGACCTCGCACGTCACGCCGGCGACGCCGTCAGGCTCAGCTTCGAACGGCCGGTGTGAGCCCTCAGAAACCCATTCGGTAGTCGGATTCGGCGCCGCGCCCGAGTCGTTCGCCTAGAAGGGGCCGAGGTGGTCCCAGTCGGTGATCTCCTGTGCACGGGTGAGCGTTGCGCTCTTGGCAAACGTCAGGATGGCGTCACTGAAGTGGTTCCATAGGAGAATCTGGCCGTCGGTCGTCGTGAAGCAGGCCAGCTTTCCGACAGCGGTAGTGCTGCTTCCTTGGGTGTAGGTGCCTTGCACGTCGTTCTTTTGTGAGCAGACACCGGTGGACAACCCGTTTGTGACCTTGGAAATGGTGACGTTGTAGGAAGTCGTTGCAGCCGCCTCGGTGGGATAGATGACGTATTGCACTGCGAGACCGGTGTCGGGTGTGCAGTTGAAGCCGGCAGCGGCGCCCGGAGCATCGGAGGCGAGGGCGGCGCCGTCTATCGGTGTGCAGCTGGATGTCACCGCGGTCGGGATGGCGGCGTCCAGCTTCTGGGACAACGTGGCGCTCGTCGTCACCGTGGGGATGGTCGAGACCGTCGGTGGTGTCGTCGGGGTCGTGCTGGTACTCGTGCTCGAAGTCGCCGGCGCCAGCGTCGTCGTCGTCGTCGTGGCCGCGGCGGACTTCTTGAACGGCGGCAGCTTGGCGCCGGCGGCGATCCCCACGTAGGCGAGGATGACGACGACGATGATGCCGACGATGATCAGCGTCCGGCGCTGCGAGTTCTGCTGCGCCGGCGGGCCGCCGGCGCCGGGCGGCGGGCCGCCGCCGGGGGGCGGGCCGCCGGGCGTGAAGCCGGGTGCGCCGAACTGCGGCTGCGGGCCGGTGCTCGGAGCGCCTTGGCCTGGCGCGTAGCTCGGCCCGCCGGCCCCGTACCCGCTCTGGCCCGGGGCGTAGCTCGGCCCGCCGGCCGCTGACGCACCTTGGCCAGGGGCATAGCTCGGCCCGCCGGCGCCGTACCCGCTCTGGCCAGGGGCATAGCTCGGCCCGCCGGCGCCGTACCCGCTTTGACCCGGAACGTTCGTGGGTCCGGTGCTCGGAGCCCCTGGCTGATACGGCTGCCCAATCGAGCCCGGCGGAGGGCCGCTTGATGGGTATGCGGGTGCGCCGGCGGCCTGTGAGCCCATCGGCGCTCCCTCACCGACTGTCTGGGTCATGTCGTTGGACCCGGCAAGCGGCTGGGCGGGCGGCATTGACGGAGGCGGGCCGGGCGACGGGATCGGCGCCACCACGGCAGCTGCAGCCATCCCTGAGGTCCCCGGCCCTGAGGTCGCCGGACCTGAGGTCCCGGGAGTCTTCGGCTCCATGTCGATCGGAGGCCCTACCGACAAGGCGTTCCACCAGCTCTCGACAGCCCAGCGGGAGAGGTCCTCCCGAAGGCCGGCGCTGTCGGCCACCTGCGCCGCCGCGCCTTGGATGGCGAAGGCGGCTCCTTGCGCGGCCCGGTCCCGCATGTACTGGATGGCACCCGACCTGATGGCCTCGACGAGCGCATGGATCTCCGCTGGCGCCTCGGGGAACGAGTCGAGGAGAATCGCTTCCGCCAGCCGCGGGTCGGCCGAGAGATCGACGCCGCGACCTTCGTAGTCGCCGACGATCTCCTTCAACCCTGCACTTACGCCTGTCCGTCCGGCCATCGGGGGATCGTAAACCAAGTGCCGGTCGGTCCGCACGAACCGAGCTTGCCGTGCCTCCATGAACTCCGCCGGGACCTGTCCTGCGGGTTAGGGTTTCCTGATTTTCTTCGCAACGTTTTGGGGTCTGCACGGGCATCCCGTCCGAACGGCACGCGGCGCACACTCATGACAGAGATCGAACGCAGTGTTCGATCCGAGAGGAGACCAGACGAAATGTCCAGCACAGGCACCAGCGAATTTGGATCGTCCGATGTTGCCCCGCAAGCCGGGGCGCAGCCCCCCCGCCGGCGGTCGAGCGCCACGAGCAAGGTCGTGGGGCTTCTCGTCGTCGTCGCACTGGCGGTTGGCGGTTTCGCCATCTACCGCTCGCAGAACCACACAGCCCGTACGGCCGACTCGGCGACGAACACGTCAGTTTGGAACAGCACGTCGGGCAACTGGTCCGGTTACGCAGAGACAACCGCTCAGACCGGCCAGAAGTACACGTCGGCGACGCTGTCGTGGGTCGTCGACCCGGTCGCACCCCTGTCGTCCAGCCAGAACGGCTGCCAGGCACAGTGGGTCGGCATCGGCGGTGCCACGAGCAAGGACCTGATCCAGCTCGGCACTCAGGGATGCTCGTACGGCGGCCAGATCAGCTACGGCGCATGGATCGAAACCCTCCCAGCCGCCGAGACCCCGATCCCCAGCCTGAGCATCCAGCCTGGTGACACGGTCGTCGCCACCCTTGCCCTTCAGAGTGGCCCGCAGGGCGGTAGCACGCAGGCCGAGACCGCCAACTACCAGGCGCTCATCCACCTGATCCTGCACTTCGACCCGAGCTTCCCGACGACGCACATCATCCAGCGCCTCCGTCAGCTCGAGTCCCACTTCTCGACCGAGCCATGGTTCCCGGCGGTCGAGGTGCAGCTCCACAAGCTGTTCAGCACGCCGGCTCCCTCGTCCTCGACGAGCCAGGTGTGGACGATGACCTTCAAGGTGACGGCACCGAACGGCTCCGTGCAGACGTTCTCCAAGACCCTGAACTACCAGTCGTCCCTCAGCTCGGTCGAGTGGATCACCGAGGCCCCGACGGACTCCGCCGGCGTCCAGCCGCTTCCCAACTACGGCGTCGCCCGCTACTTCGCCGACACGGTCAACGGCACGGTCCCGACCTGGTCGCCCACCAACCAGATCGTCCTCGAGGACTCGCACGGCCAAATCTCGGTCCCGTCGGCTCCTGGCAGCCAGGATGCCTTCAACACCTGCTACTACCCCAACATCAACGTGGCCACCGCTTGCGCCACGCCGTAACTCGAAGCGAGATCTGAAAGTGGGGGGCATCTTCGGATGCCCCCCACGTTCGCGTTCGTCGTGTCTTCTGGTGCCGACGGGTCCGGCCACAAATGGCTGGTCGTTTCCGCCGACGGGTGGCGTCAACCACCTGTCGTTCCGCCGCCAGCCACCTGGCGGCGAATCCCTCAGGAGCCCGGCGGAGGCGCTCCAGGCGGTTGGCCTTGGCGGTACTGAGCGGGCGGCCGAGGTTGCGGCGCCTGCTGGTACGGCGCTCCGGGTTGAGCGGGAGGGTATCCGCCCTGGGCCGCCCCGGGAATCCCGTAGCCACCGCCGACACCGACCGCCGGCCGGCCGGCACGAGCACCGGCAGTCTGGCGTTGGCGCGCCTGGGCGTTGCCGACGAAACCCTGCACGTCCTCGAGCAGCGAATGCCGGTTGCCCGTGTCAAGACGGCGCATCATCAGGAGCACCAGCCCGAGGAAGAGGCCGATCATCACGAGGAGGATGAAGATGGCGAAGATCCAGGTGCCCGGTTTGTGATCCCAGGCGGAGTCGCCGAAGAGCGCCGCGTGTATTTGGGACTGGTACAGCGGTCCGGGTGTCTTGATGTTTGCGAGCCCGAATTTCAGCTCGTCCTGACCGTTGACGAGAGCGACCTGGTAGCTGGTCATGATCTGGTTGAGGCTCGTGGTGGCGGAGACGGCGTTGACGGCCCAGTTGGCACTCGTCAGGTCGCCGAGGATTTTCAGCACTGGGCTCGGGTTCGAGGCCTGCAGGATGGGCTGGGAGAGCGCCATCTCGATGATGAGGATGACGGGCAGCATGAAGACGGCTTGGTCGGATTTGCGCACGGCGCTGGAGACGAAGAGGCCGATCGCCATGCCAGCCAGGCCGGCGAGGGCCATGGCGATGAACACCTCGAGGTCCTGCGATGGGAGAACGGCCCCTGCGTTGAAGGGCCGCAGTCCCGTGAACACGCCGGCGCACACCGGGGATGTGCATGCCTTGATGTTGGACACGACGTGGAGCGGATCCCGCGCCGGAAGTGGGTTGGCGATCAGCACGAACAGAAGGACGACGAGCGACTGCAACGTCGTGATGACGCCGAAGACGATCACCTTCGAGCTGGTGTAGGCGAGCATGGAGAGGCCTGAAGCCCGCTCGCGCCGGTAGATGGACTGCTCCTTCACGATCTCTCGGACAGTGTTCGAGGCCCCCAGCCAGGTCGCCGACACGATCAAGAGCCAAAGGAGCATCGCCGCGAACGGCCCCTTGTTGGTGGCGATGGTATGGGCTGGGAACAGCAAGACGAGTATCAGGCCGAACACCGGCGCCTGCGCCGCCAGAAGGATGACGCTTCTCCGGTCCCCGGCGATGAGGCGGAGCTGTCTCCGGCACAAGATGACGGTCTGGCGCTTCGCATCCACGGGTCCGGCGGCCTTGCGAGTCGTCGCTGCCGCCACAGGTGGCCGAGGCATGGGAGCTGGCCCCTCGGCGATGTCACCGACGTAGCGCCGAAAGTCGGCGTCCCGCCGGAAGCGCTCGCCCCAGGCCGCCCCGCCCGCTCCCTCCAACGCCTGGAACACCGCCGGCCAACCACCGGTGATCCCCTGTCGCTCGAAGTACCTGAGCGCGTCCTGCGGCGGCCCGTAATAGGCCATGTGACCGCCAGTGGCGAGGAAGAGCACCCGGTCAGCGACGTCGATGCTCTGCGTCGAGTGCGTCACGACGACGACGATGCGGCCGCCGTCGGCGAGCGCACGCAAGACCTGCATGACCTGCCGCTCGTTGCCCGGGTCGAGTCCCGACGTCGGCTCGTCGAGATAGAGCAGTGCCGGCTGTGTCAGCAACTCGACGCCGACCGAGACGCGCTTGCGCTGGCCCCCGGAGAGCTTCTCGATCGACAGGTCGGCCCGGGCAGTGAGACCGAGCTCGGCCATCACCTCGTCGGCGCGCTTGGCGAAACCAGCATGCCCGAGGTCGGGAGGCAAGCGCAGGGCGCTCGCGAACTCGAGCTCCTGGCGCACCGTGAGCTGCTCGTGTACGAGGTCTTCCTGGGGTACATAGCCGATGCGTGATCGCAACTCGTCGTAGTCGGTGTAGAGATCCCGGCCACCGAATCGGATCGCTCCGTGTGTCGGCCGCGAGAAACCCGTCAACGCCCTCAACAGCGTCGTCTTCCCCGCACCCGACGGGCCGACGACGGCCAGCATGCTGCGCGACTCGACGGAGAAGGAGACGGAGTCGAGCAACGTGGAACCGTCGATCACGACGCTGACCGCAGCGACGTCGAGGTTGGCCTCGTCGGTCTGGACGAACTCTTCCAGGGTCCCGTGGTGGAAACGGAACACGTGGTTGCCGATGGCCACGACATCGCCGTCGGAAACCGTGACGTGGTTGACCCGGCGACCGTTGACGAACGTCCCGTTGTGACTGTTCAGGTCGACGATCTCTGCCTTGCCGCCGTCACGACGTAGTTCGGCGTGGTAGCGCGAAGCCCGCGGGTCGTTCTCGAGGGCGAGGTCGTTGTCGGCTGCGCGGCCGATGCGGAACCTGGCGACCGACGGCCGGTGGACCTCCTGCAATCGGCCGAGCTCGGACTTGGGCTCTTCTGCCCGCGCGGGTACGACGCCAGGTCGGGTGCCACTATCGGGGCGCACGGTTGCCGACGACTGAGCTGGCGGTCCGCCCGGCGCTGCCTGCGGAGGCCCCGGGGGAGGCGCCTGAGGAGCCGCCGCCTGTGGGGCCGCGGGCGGGGCAACCGTCGGCGGCGCCGCGACAGCGGCTGCAGGCGGGGCAACCGGTGCGGCGAGGGCGATCTGAAGCGGCGATCCCTGTGTGGCGGAGCCGAGAGCGAGCGTGAGGTCACCAGTCACTGGAATCTCGGTGATTCGCTCGCCGTTGTGGAAGGTCCCGTTGCGGCTGGCGGCGTCCCGGACCACCCAACCGCCGGCGACCGCTTCGACGAGAACGTGACGACGCGAGACGCGGGGCCCGTCGACCACGACATCGCCAGCAGGGTCTCGACCCACTGCGACGGACGCCTGAGCCGACCATTCCACTCGACGTCCGCCTACGACGACGGCTGGCGTCAGCGGTTCGGGCCCTGGCATGCCGGGATGATAGCTGTGTCCCCGATCAGGTGCCCGTGCCATAATCGCCTCGTGTCAGGCGCGGGTGGGGCGAACCAGGCACCGCGTCCGTCGGCTACGGCGATGCCATGACGGAGGGTTTCGGGTATCTCGAGATCTGGGACGACGCCGGCACGCGCCTCATGCCGTTGCGCGACGAACCGCTCCTCGTCGGCAAGAGCGAGCGCAACAATTTGCAGATCGCCTCCGACCCGCTGTTGTCGCGGGTCCATGCGGTGTTCGAGCGCGTCGGGCGGATCTGGTGCGTGCGGGATCTCGGGAGCAAGAACGGGACGCTCGTGAACGGCAGGCCCGTGACGGCCGAGCAAGCCCTCCATGACGGTGACGAGATACGCGTTGGCCGCACCCGCCTCGTGTACCGCGACGACGAGGCGACGAAGCAATCAGCCACGCGCGTCGGTCTCCGGCCGCCGGAGCTGACCCGGCGCGAGCGCGATGTGCTGGTCGCATTGTGCCGGCCCTTGCTCGAGGGCGGCCTGTTTCGCGAACCGGCGGAGACGAAGGAGATCGCTCAGCAGCTCGTCGTCTCGGAAGGTGCCGTCAAACAGCACCTTCTGCACCTCTATGACAAGTTCGGGATCTACGGCACGAACGAGCGGCGGCGAGTCCAGCTTGCGAACGAGGCACTCGGGCGAGGCGCCGTGCACGTCTCGGATCTCACCTCGGGCCCCTGAACGAGGCTCAGGTGCCTTTGCCGGCCCGAACCGTCGCCTTGGCGGTGCCGAAGTCGATGACGGTGCCGGTGGGCAGGCCAACCGTGGCGCCCGGGGGCACGTCGACTGGGTCGCGACCCGGACGGGCGGAGCTCCATGGGCGTGCGGAACGATTCGACAGCCCGAGCAGCCCCGGGTGCGAAGGATGCTTGCGGAACGTTGCGAACGGCTGGCGGAAATTGTACGGAGCGCTCGGCTCGACGTGATGCCGGAACAGATGGGCGCCGTCGCGCATGACGACGCCGTCCCGACTCGTGAACTCCAGGTATGGCGGTCGCAGGGTGACGCTGCAGCGCCAGCAGGTGGTCGTGTCGGGGCTGAAGGGATCGACGTAGCTCGCGGCGCCACAGGCGTCACAGCTGGTGACGCAATCGAGCAGTCTCGCCATGGCCGCCCGCCACTCGCTCTCCGCCACGCGCCCGTGCATCGGGTCGCGCAGTCCTTCGGTGAACGCCCTGGTGAAGAGCTCGCGGATGAACCCCGGATAGAAGGGCCACAGCAGCACGGCGTTGGCATGAGCGGTCTCGTCGGGCCGGTTGCTGTCGTCGTCGGGGTCGAAGATGAACACGGGCTCCTCGCCGTAGAGCTTGCGGGCTGCCGCCAGATCGCTCAGCGACGTCACCGCGAGCTCCTTTGCCCCTTCGAGGGGATGATGAAGGATGAGCAGGCAAAAGAGGAGAACCGACAGCGACCACAGGTCCGTCCGCGAGCTCGGGAGCGCCTCCTGGCGGACGATCTCAGGGGCCATGTAGCGCGGTGTGCCGAGCACGCCGCCACCGACCGTCCCGTCGATGGCGACGTTGTCGTTGTCGCAGATGAGGATGTCGCCGTCGTCCGGATTGAAGAAGACGTTGCGGGGGGAGATGTCGCGATAGCAGAGCCCCTCGGTGTGCAGGTGCAGGAAGGCGTCGGCCAAGTTGAGGCCGAGCACGGCGAGCACGGGGAGTGGTAGTTCCACGTCCCGGCGCAGGATGGCGTTGAGATCGCGGAACTGCTCCGGGCGCAACGCCATGACGTAGCCGAACCCGGGGTATTGCCGGGACACCGCCAAGTCAAGCGGCCATAGGAAAGCTCGGCTCGGAGCCGGGCGGTTGCACAGCTTCTCGAGCGAGACGCGCTGCCAGTCCGAGAGCGACGTCGGGAAGTACCACTTCACCGCGATGGGGTCTCCACCGAGCTCCGCGCCGAAGACCTCGCCTTGGCCGCCGCCGCCCTTGAAGTCGACGATCCTGCAGGGCTGGCCGGTCCGCATCGTCCGTACCTCGTCGCCCGGATGAAGAAGCTCGCCGCTCACTGGCTTGCTCCCTCAGATGTCGTCAGCGTGGCGGCCGGGATCGTCGCCGCCGAGCCTGGGTCGCTGTCGCCGGCAAGACCGGCTTCGTCGAACAGGAGGGCGAGCGTGGCGTCGTCGCCGGTCCCGTCGGCGCTCGTGCTCTCGAGCCAGCTGGCGAGGGCGCCCTCGACCGACGCAGGCCCGACGTCGTGGATGAGCTTCCAGAGATCCCGGCCGGCCGTGGCGAAGCCGTCGTCGGCGCTGAACGAGTTCACATAGCCGTCGGTGGCAGCGACGACCACCTCGATCCGCTCGCGTCCGACGTCGACGAGATTGCTCCGGAAGTCATTCGTCGCCGTGCGGGAGGCGAGTGACGTCGTCTTCGTGCCGACGAGGCGCTTGTCCGGCGGGACCAGAGTGAAGATACCGCCGTCCGCCGTCACGGCGAGGAGATCGCCGTCCCCGATCTGGCACGTCACGATCGACGAGCCGACTGCCAGGGCGACGAGGAGCGTCGTGCCGTAGGCGGCCTCGGGGTGAGTGGCGAGCGTCTCGGCGGCGGACGACCGCCGGAGCTCGGCGTCGGTGAAGGGATTCTCAGCGAGGTGTTGCTCGACCGATCCCATCCAGTTCGCCGCGATGTCCCTTGCGAGCCGGTCGGCTACGGCCGGGTCGGTCGTCTCGGGAGCCGGCTCCATGGCCGCGATGCACGACCGTGCAGCGGCCAGACCGATGTCGACAGCGAGCCGTGCTCCGGCGTCTGCTCTCACCGCGAGCGAATGGCCATGGCCGTCGGCGACAGCAGTGATGGCCCACCGTCCCGATTCTCCGCAGCTGCAGGCGACGGCGTCTTCGTTGGGCCGATCTTCCCGCACGTGCGCGCTCCCGCGGGCGCTCGCACCAAAGGCTGCCCACCGGTGGGCCGTGTCACCTCCCGGGATCGTCGTCAAACCAGATCTCCGGGCCGTCGTTCGGGTAGGACTCCGACAGCACACTGGCCGGGATGTTGCGAACGTGCTCACTCTCGGTCACCATGCCCACGCGCGGCGAGGATGCGGCGTCGAGGGCGACGGTGGACACCCACCGCATTTGGCGGGCGAGGGCCTCGGGCGAGTTCGCCTCGAGTGGCGCCACGTTGGGATCGGAGATGAACTGGCGCAACACATCGCGATCCGCGTCCCGCCCGATGGCCACGGCGAGGCGTACGGCATGCTGGCCCCAAGGCAGTTGCAGCAAGTCGTGCAACGCCGAGTCGTAGTCGTCTGTGGGCCGGCCGTCGGACAGCAGCACGATCACGGGCGACAGGGCACGTCGCGGCATGGGCGGGCTCTGCAGATCCTCGCTCAACAAGCGGATGGCCGCGCCCAGATCGGTGACCCCACCGGCCTGCAGCGCCGGCCACACGAAATGAGCAAGCGGCGTCGCACCCTCGCCCACCCAGGCGGCCCCGGTGGAGAACCGCAGCACCCGCACGATGACCTCCACGTTCGGGTTGTCCTTGGCCACTCGGCGCATGTGGGGAAGGGCCTCGGCGGCGGCGTTGTTCAACGCCTGGATGCGCCCGTCGCGCACCATCGAGCCGGAGCAGTCGGCCAGCCAGAAGAAATACAACGGTCGCGCCGAGACGACGCCGCCCGGGCGCGTGAGGTCTTGGTTGTCGACCGCGCTGACCTGCTCCACGACCGGAGCCTACCGGTGCGGCGAGACGCGCTTGGGCCGGCAGGACCCAGGCGACACGAGGTGACCGGACACGGGCGCCTAACCGCCGAGCCCAGGGGTCCCCGAGGCAGGTGGTGCGCCGCCGGTGGGTCCGGATCCGAGCGAACCGCCGGGTCCGTCGGCGCCGTACTGCTCGGCGAGGATCGAGTCCCCACGGAACAACGACGTCTCCTTGACCTGGGCTTCGATGGATGGAGCGAACAACGTGTATCCGAGGAAGAGCACTGCCCACAGCACCTGCAGCGCGACCCAGAGCCATGACGACTCGCCCGTCGACCAGTCGTTCGTGGCATGGATGATGGCGCCGAAGCCGTAGCCGAACAGGATCAGTGGCACTCGCCGGCGTGTGTAGTTCAGGCCGAGGCCGATGAAGAAACAGGCGATGCCGGCCCACTCTGCGTGCTGCAGACCGTCGGTGAAGATGCGGAGGCTGAACTCGAGCACGTACTGGACGAGCGCATGCGGTCCCGTGGTGAGACCGAAGGCGGTCAGGTCCTTGGCCTGGTACAGCGCCGCTTCCCGCGCGCCGAAGGCAAGACCGGCAACGGTGCCGAGGAACATGCAACTTCTCACGCCGAGCTGGTTCCCCAGTTGGGCTTTGAAGAAGCGGGCCGCCACGAGGACGGTGATGAGCACGGCACCGTCCTTCGTCCCCTCCTCGGCGATGCCCGGGGCGAGCAGCCATCCGAACCAGTTGCCGGGATGAGCCTGCGGGTCCGGGACCGTCCGGTACCACCACTGCAGCGGGCCGGCCATGATCAATAGGACGATGACGGTGACGGCTGCACCGGTGATGGCGAGCGTCCGCGGCGTGTCTTCTGGCTTGATCAGGAACCAGAACACCGCCAGCCATACCGGAGCGGTATAGATGGCGTACACCCAGCCGAGCGTCTGGAAGTTCGTCGTGTTGAGGAAGGCCACGAGGAACACGACCGGCAACATCGCGTAGACGAGGAAGATCAGCCGGGCCCGAGACCGCCAGCCCGCATTCTCGATCCAGCTGCGGTAGGGGAACAGGATATGAAGCGCCCGCTTGATCTGTTCGGAGTTGAGCGACCCCCGGTGGGCAGCCGGCGGTCTGGCTCCTTGGCCCGCAGGCGGGAACGCTCCTCCAGGGGGAAGCCCGCCAGGCGGCACAGGTCGCGATGGAGCCCACTGGGACGGCGCAGGTGCCGTTCCGACCGATTGCCCGGCTGTGAACGCGCTCGTGGCGCCCACCACCGGAACGCCTGCGGTGTCGTCGGTGGAGAGGGCACTGGGGACGGCGGTGCCTGCGGTTCGCTCGATCCGGCCGCTCGAAGCGGTGATCCAGGCACCGGTGGGGGATGCCAGGTTGATCGTCTCCGGGGTCTGGGTGACCTCGAGGCGGGCGATGGGCTGGCCCGCATGGAACGTCCGTCCACCGCTGAGGTCTTCGAGTACCCAGACACCGGATTCGAAGTGGATGCTGGCGTGCTGACGGGAAACCGTCGGGTCCGCCAGGATCACTCTGTTGTCGTCTCGGCGACCGATGGTGACGACGTCGCCTTCGGAAAAGACGTAGGTGGCCTCCGCTGTGGCGACCTCTAGTTCCGGCATGACGTCTCGTCTCCTTGTGGGATCAGGCCAAGTGGGCCCCGGGAACGCTCCGGCGGGTTACCGAATCGGCGTCATTCTGGCACGGGAGCGGCGGAGGACGCGGGACTCCTTGACGCCGCCGCTCTAGATGCGTATGGTGAAAGCGCTTACAGAAAGCGCTTACAGAAAGCGCTTACATAGAGTCACCGGATGAGCCGGCCCAGGCGCCGTCGCGATGCAGGGAGAGAGGTGACAACTTCCGAATGGCTGAATCGCCTCCCACCATCTACGACGTAGCGAACGAGGCCGGCGTGTCGATTGCCACCGTGAGTCGCGTTCTCAACGGGTTCGAGCAGACGCGTGCCGCCACGCGGGACCGGGTGCTCGCTGCCGTCCGAGAGCTTGGTTTTGTGCCGAACGGCGCGGCGCGCGGTCTGTCCCGTGGCTCGAAGCGCATTCTCGGCCTGGTCTTTGCGCACACGCCAGCCGACGACGACCTCTTGGCGGAGGAGGAGGGCAGCCTGCTCTTCACCGACTCGATCGTGCGAGGCGCCGCCCAGAGTGCCGAGCGGCAGGGTTACTCGCTGTTGTTGAGCGGAGCCGGCGGGGAGCACGGCGACCACGCGGCGTCGGTGAACGCGCTCACAGGGAAGACCGACGGCTTGATCCTCCTCGACCGGGTGCTCCCGGAGCGGAGGTTGGCTGCTATCGGCAAACGCTTCCCGCTCGTGCTGCTCGCCGGCAGCGGGCGGTCTCGATCGGCGCTTACCGTGCGAGTCGACAACGAAGGCGGGATGCGCTCGGTCGTCGACCACCTCCTCGTCGGGCACGGCCTCCGGCGCATGGCTTTCGTGTCCGGCTTCGCCGACAGTCCCGACAGCGCTGCCCGCAGCGCCGCCTTCCGCCAGGCCGTCGCTTTTCACGGCGGAGCGCTCGAGCCCGTCGACTGCCTCGCGGCGGACTGGACGTCGTCCGGGGCCGTCCGCGCCGTACAGCAGCGGCTGGCAGCGGGAGGCGTCGTGCCGGAGGCGATCGTCTGTGCCAACGACCAGATGGCCGTCGGGGCGATGTACGCACTCGAAGCCGGCGGGCTGCGGGTGCCCGAGGACGTCGCTGTCGTGGGATTTGACGATGTACCGCTCGCTCGCCACCTCAGCCCACCGCTCACCACGGTCCGGCAACCGACGAGACTGCTCGGGGCCGTTGCCGTCGACTCGTTGGTGGCTCTCCTCGACGGCGTGACACCGGCAAAGCGGGACATCGTCTTGCCGACGGAGTTAATCGTCCGCGGCAGTTGCGGCTGCGCGGTGGACGCCGACGCGACGGGTCCCGTCGGCGTTGTTCGCACGGCCATGCTCGGGGCCCGCTAGCCGTGGCGGTGGTCTTCCGCCGACTCGGCGTCTACCTGCTCACGGCGTGGGTTGCGGTCACTGTCAACTTCCTCCTGCCGCGGCTGATGCCCGGCAACCCGGTCCAGACCATGATCGGGAAGCTGACGGGCCGGGTGACCCCGCAGGTCGTCCATGCCTTGGAGCTGCAATTCGGGTTGGGCCTGCGCCAGAGCCTGTGGTCCCAGTACGTGAACTACTGGGAGCAGCTGTTTCACGGAAATCTGGGTACCTCCATCACGCTGTCGACCCCCGTTTCGACCGTGCTCAAGAACTCGGTGCCGTGGACGGTCGGGCTGATCGGAATCTCCACCGTCATCTCTTTTGCCCTCGGCACTCTGATCGGGACGATCCTCGGATGGCGGCGTGGATCCCGGTTCGACGCCGTGTTGCCGTTGGCGACGTTCTTCCAGGCGGTCCCGTACTTCTTCCTCGGCACCATCGTGCTGCTGGCGTTCGGAAGTGACTTGCACTGGTTCCCGGTGCTCGGCGCCTACGACCAAGGCGTGACTCCCGGTTGGACGTGGACGTTCGTCCTCAACGTGGCCCGCCATGCTGAGCTGCCTGCCATCACGGTCGTTCTCAGCTCGGTCGCCGGCTGGATCGTGGGCATGCGCAACATGATGGTCACGACGATCGGCGAGGACTTCGTCCTCGTCGCGGTAGCCAAGGGCCTGCCGAGTCGCAAGGTTGTCGCCTATGCGGCTCGCAACGCCATCCTCCCGAGCGTCGCCAACTTCTCACTTGCCATCAGCCTCGTCGTGTCCGGCGCGCTGCTCGTGGAGCTCGTTTTCAACTACCCGGGTGTGGGTGACCTGCTGCTTCAAGCCGTGCTCAACCAGGACTACCCGCTCCTGCAAGGGATCTTCCTCGTCATCACGTTCACCGTGCTGGCGGCGAACCTGCTTGCCGATGTGGTGTACCTGGCACTCGACCCCCGCACGCGCCGGGAGGCCTGAGCGATGTCAGTGCACGCAGGCGTCCTGGTCGAGTCTCCCATCGGCATTTCCGAGCCTGGTCGGGAGCCGGCGGTAGCGTTGGCGACGAGGTCGCTCCGGCTGCCGCGGTCGCCGAAGGTGATCGTCGGTCTTGCCATCGTCCTCGTGTTCGTGATCCTGACGGTCATTGGACCGTGGATCGCCCCTTACAACCCGAGCGCCACCACGTTCCTCCCCAACCTCTCCCCGTCGGGCGCCCACTGGCTCGGGACGACGAGCCTCGGACAGGACATCTTCTCGCAGCTGCTCGCGGGCACGAGAGCGACGATGGTGGTGGGTTTCGCGGCGGGCCTCATCGCCACCGTGTTCGCGGTGATCGTCGGCGTGACAGCCGGCTATGTGGGCGGCGCCACCGACGATGGCCTGTCCCTCGTGTCCAACGTCTTTCTCGCTCTGCCGGGCCTGCCGCTGCTCATCGTGATCGACAGCTACCTCCCGTCCGCTGACCGGTCGAACTCGTTCCTCATCGGTGCCATCATCAGCTTGACGGGTTGGGCATGGGGGGCGCGGGTGTTGCGGGCGATGACCTTGTCGCTGCGCAACCGCGACTTCGTCGAGGCATCCCGGATCGTCGGGGAGTCGCGGCGCCGCATCATGCTGGTCGAGGTCGTCCCGAACCTGCTTCCTGTGCTTGCTTCCTCGTTCCTCTTCACCGTGCTGTACGCGATCGGCGCGTACGTAGCTCTCGCCTACATCGGTCTCACGAGCACGGCCGTGTGGAACTGGGGAACGATGTTGTACTGGGCTCAAGCCAACAACGCACCGCTCGTCAACGAGTGGTGGTGGTTCGTGCCGCCCGGACTTTGCATTGCGCTCGTCGGGACCGGCTTGGCCCTGCTCAACTTCGGGATCGACGAGTTCATCAACCCGCGCCTGCGCTCCGGTGGGTTGACCGGTCGGGCGGCTCGCCGGTCCGGTCTCCCGGGCCTGCCGAGACTCGGCCTCACGCCTGTCGTGCGCTCGGCGCAGGCAGCGAGCGGACTCTTTTCCGGCGACCGGCCGGCGGGGTCCCGCCACGCGACGAGGGATCTCCCGAGATGACCGAGCCGCGGATGGTCGCGCCGCCCCGCCCGTCACCGGTGACGTCCCGGACCCGTTCGGACGAGTCAGGCCCTGTCCTCGAGATCCGCGGGCTCTGCGTCGACTATGGGCTGGGCTCCGCGCTGCACGCTGTCGTCAACGCCGATCTCGTCCTGCATCGCGGCGAGGTCCTCGGTCTGGCAGGCGAGAGCGGGAGCGGGAAGTCGACCCTCGTGTATGCGGCAACGCGGCTGCTGCGACAGCCAGGTGTCGTGACCGCTGGTGAGGTGAGGCTGCACTGCCGCCCGAGCGAGCCGGGCGGACCGGACGCCGTCGTCGACCTTCTTGCGGCAGGCAACCGTGAGCTGCGCCGGTTGCGATGGTCGCAGATTTCTGTGGTCCTCCAGAGCGCCCTCAACGCCCTCAACCCTGTCATCGCCATCGGCACCGAGTTCGACGACGTCATGAAGGCGCACCGACCCGACATGTCGAGGGCTGAGCGGCATGCACGTGCCGCGGAGTTGATGGAGATGGTCGGCCTCAACAGCGACCGTCTGAAAGACCACGCCCACGAGCTGTCCGGGGGACAGCGCCAGCGGGTGATGATCGCGCTCGCCTTGGCGCTCGAGCCGCAGGTCGTCGTGATGGACGAACCGACGACCGCTCTCGATGTCGTGACGCAACGCGAGATTCTCGAAGAGGTCATCAGCCTGCGCGATCGCCTCGGCTTCGCCATGATCTTCATCACCCACGACCTCTCCTTGTTGATCGAGCTCGCTGACGAGATCGCCGTCATGTACGCCGGCCGCATGGTCGAGCGGGCTGCCGCCGATTCGTTGTTCCATTCCCCACGGCATCCGTACACCTTCGGGCTCCTCAACTCGTTCCCGCCGATGCACGGCGCCCGGCGCGTCATGACCGGAATATCCGGGTCACCTCCAGACCTTCGAGCCGTGCCTTCGGGCTGCCCGTTTCACCCGCGTTGCCCTCACGTCATGGAGCGCTGCCGCACCGAGGAGCCGCAACTCGTCGCCCTCGGCCGGTCGGGCCGGCATGTGGCGTGTTGGCTCCACACACCGGGTGTCCGGGTCCCCGTCGAATTGTCCCGGCGTGATCCGGCGGCCCAGCCGGCGAGCGAGGCACGAGCCCCGTCCCGCGGCGAACCGGCGCAGTCTGCGACACAGTGGCCGGCGGGCTCCTATGCGGTCACTTCGATACCTCCGATGACGCAGGCGCCCAAATGATGCCCGAACCGGCGCCCGCCAGCCCCGTGAGCGCGGCGCCCGCCAGCCCCGTGAGCACGGCGCCCGCCAGCCCCGTGAGCGCGGCGCCCGCCAGCCCCGTGAGCACGGCGCCCGCCAGCCAGCTCGCCCTCGAGGCCCGCAACCTGACCAAGCACTTTGCTGTTCGAGAAGGGTCGGGACGGTGGCGCCGCGCGCGGTTGCACGCCGTCGACGGCGTCTCGATCGGGTTGGCGCGCGGAAGCGTCACGTCGGTGGTGGGGGAGAGCGGATCGGGCAAGTCGGTGTTGGCTCGGATGCTCGCCCGGATCGTCATCCCGACTGCCGGAGAGCTGCTGCTCGATGGCGAAGAGGTGGCCCTCGGCCAGAAACGGCGGAGGGATTACGCCAGGTCCGTGCAGCTCGTGCTGCAGGATCCGTTCGCCTCGATGAACCCCGTCCACCGCGTGCGTCATCACCTCGCTCGTCCTCTGCTGATCCACGGCACAGGCGGTGCCGATCTCGACTCGGCTATCAAGGCACTCCTCCACCGGGTCGCCCTCGGCCCACCGGAACAGTTCCTGGACAAGTTCCCCCACGAGCTCTCCGGTGGGCAGCTACAGCGGGTGTCGATCGCCCGTGCGCTCGCGGTGCGCCCCGAAGTCCTGTTGGCGGACGAGCCCGTGTCGATGCTCGACGTCTCCATCCGCCTGGGCGTCCTCAACCTGCTGGCGGAGCTTCGCGAGCAGGAGCGCTTGGCCGTTCTCTACATCACTCACGACATCGCCTCGGCCCGCTACCTGGCCGACGACATCCTCGTCATGTATGCCGGAGAAGTCGTCGAGCGGGCGCCGAGCGTGGAGCTCACGGACAGCCCGGCGCATCCGTACACCCAGCTCCTCCTTTCGGCGGCGCCCGACCCAGGGCAC
>JBEKMC010000069.1:0-31093 GCA_050008715.1 Acidimicrobiales bacterium
AGGACCGCTCGCACCAGGGCGGCAGTCAGGTCCACTTCGGAATCCGGGAGTTCGCCATGGCCTCGGCCATGAACGGCATGGCGCTGCACGGCGGGGTCCTGCCCGTGGGCGGCACGTTCTTCGTCTTCAGCGACTACGCCCGGCCGGCCGTCCGCCTCGCAGCCATCTCCGAGGCCCACGTCATCTACTCGTTCACCCACGACTCGATCGGGCTCGGCGAAGACGGCCCGACCCACCAGCCGATCGAGCAGCTGGCGTCGTTGCGGGCGATGCCGGGGCTGTGCGTCATCCGCCCGGCTGACGCCAACGAGTGCGCCGCCGCATGGCGGGTCGCCGTCGAGTCGAGCGGCCCGACCGCCCTCGTGCTGACGCGCCAGGACATCCCCGTGCTGGAGGGGACCGCGACGAAGGCGGCCGACGGCGTAGCCCGGGGCGCCTACGTGTTGTCGGAGCCCTCCGGCGAGGTCGGTGTCGTGCTCGTCGGGACCGGCAGCGAGGTGCAGCACTGCGTCGCCGCCGCAGAGCTGCTGCATGCCGACGGCATCGCTGCCCGGGTCGTCTCATTCCCGAGCTGGGATCTGTTCGAGCAGCAGGACGTCTCCTACCGTCACAGCGTGCTCGCACCCGGCATCCCGTGCCTGGCCGTCGAGGCGGCGGCGTCGTTCGGCTGGGACCGGTATGCCCAGGCGACCGTGACGATCGATCGTTTCGGTGCGTCTGCTCCGGGCGCGACCAACATGGAGAAGTTCGGCTTCACCGGCATCGACGTCGCCGACCGCGCCCGCCAGCTTCTGGCGTCGAGCGGCGACTGACGCAGAATTGCCTCACCGCCCGACATGACCGACCCCAAGGAGGCATCGTGACGACGCTGCAAGATCTCTACGACCGCGGTGGCCAGAGTCCCTGGATCGACAACCTGAAGCGCTCCTACCTGACGTCAGGACGGCTCTCGGAGCTCATCTCGGAGGGAATTCGAGGCCTCACGTCGAACCCGACGATCATGGCGAAAGCCATCGCGGCCGGTGCCGACTACGACGAGCAGTTCGCGGAGGCGACGCGCCACCACGGCGACGTCGACACCGCATATTGGGATCTCGTCGTGAAGGACGTGACCGACGCCCTCGACTTGTTCGCCCCGCTGTACGAGGAGAGCGGTCGCAAGGACGGTTTCGTGTCCATCGAGGTGGCGCCGGCTCTCGCCCGCGACACCGACGGGACGATCGCCGCTGCCCGCGATCTGCACGAGCGCATCGGGCGGCCGAACGTCCTCGTGAAGATCCCGGCGACCGAAGAAGGGCTCCCCGCCATCCGGCGCATGATCTCGGAGGGTCGCAGCATCAACGTCACCCTCATCTTCTCGATCGAGCGCTACGAGGAGGTCATCGAGGCCTACGTCGCCGGCTTGGAGGAGCTCGTCATCGGGGGCGGGGACCCGAGTGGCGTGGCCTCGGTCGCCTCGTTCTTCGTGAGCCGTGTGGACACCGAGACCGATCGCCGGCTCGAGGCCATCGCGGCAGCCGACCCCGGCTCCGAGGTGGCGGTACGGGCGCTGTCCTTGCGTGGCAAGGCGGCGGTCGCCCAGGCGCGCGTTGCCTACGAGACGTTCGAGCGCCGATTCTCCGGACCACGGTGGGACGAGCTCGCGAGAGCGGGGGCACATGTTCAGCGCCCGCTCTGGGCCTCGACGTCGACGAAGAACCCGGACTACCCGGACCTCGCTTACGTCGACAGCCTCGTGGCACCCCACACGGTCAACACGATGCCGGAGGAGACAGTCGAGAAGGCTCTCGACCACGGCGTCGTCTCGGTCATGGGACCGCGAGAGCTGGCCGACGCCAAACAGGTGCTGGAAGACCTCGCCGCTGTCGGCGTCGACCTAGAGGACGTTGCAGGCGTGCTCGAGGACGAGGGCGTCGCTTCGTTCGCGAAATCCTTCGACGAACTGATCGACCAGCTCCGGGACAAAGCAGCGCGGCTCACCGACGCCTCCTGAGGTCGAGCGCTCATGCCACTCGCGCCGCCGAACGGCGAGCTCCGCCTCGTCGATGACGTCCCTGCCGCCTTCGCCGATGTCGTGCGGTCCGAGTTCGCGTCCTTCGCCCTGCGAGTACCGGATCGCTCCTCCGCGGACCGGTTCAGGCTGGCGCTGTCGGGTGGCGACACCGCTCGGGCGTGCTACGCCGAGCTCGCCACGACACCGTCGATCGACTGGACGTCGGTCGACCTGCTCCTCGGCGACGAGCGTTGCGTCCCGCCGGACGACCCTGCCGCCAACCAACGCCTCGTCCGCGAGAGCCTGCTGCGACCGATCGGCGATCTGGCACGGTTCCTCCCGATGGACTGCGCCGATCCGCAGGCATATGCCGACTTCCTCGCAGCCGCCCCGCCGGTCGACGTCATCCATCTCGGCCTCGGCCCGGACGGCCATACGGCGTCGCTCTTCCCGGGTTCGGGGGCGCTGTCGGCGCCACCGGGTACCCTCGTTACCGCGAACGAGGACCCGTCTGGTCGCAACCCCCATCCCCGCCTGACGTTCACGTTCGAGGCCCTTTCGCGCGGGCGCCTTGTCGTGTTCACCGTCGCCGGTGCCGGCAAGCATGCGGCGCTGCGCCGGGTGCTCGACGGCGAGGATCTGCCGGCGGCACGGGTGCAAGCGGATCGGGTGCTCTGGCTCTGCGACCGCGCCGCTCTCGACGGCTGAGCGGGACAGCACGTGGTTGCCGCTGCGAGCCGAGGTGTCGAGGTGTCCGGCCGTCTCGTCGAGATCTCCAACCCGGACAAGCTGTACTTCCCCGAGGCGGGTGCCACGAAATCCGACCTCGTCGACTACTACCTCCAGATCGCCCCCGCCATCTTGCGGGCGACCCAGCGACGGCCGGCGCTCCTGCAACGGTTCCCTGACGGCGCGCTCGGCAAGTCCTGGTTCCAAAAGCGCGTCCCGAGCGGGGCGCCCGAGTGGCTCGAGACTGTGGAAGTGTCGACGCCGAACGGGACGACCTCGAACGCCCTCGTCATCGCGGATACCGCCCACATCCTCTGGGCGGTGAATCTCGGCTGCATCGGCTTTCACATCTGGCCGTTCCGCGTGGACGACGCGGCCTTTGCCGACGAGCTGCGCATCGATCTCGACCCGCAGCCGGGCGTCGGTTTCGACGACGTCCGCGCCGCCGCCCTCCACACTCGCAGCCTGCTCGACGAGCTCGGGATCGCGGCGTTTCCCAAGACCTCCGGCAACCGTGGCCTGCACGTCTACGCCCGGCTGCAGCCGCGGTGGGACTCGATCGAGGTGCGAGCTGGGGCCGTCGCCCTCGCCCGTGAGCTCGAGCGCCGGCACCCGGACCTCATCACGGCGAAATGGTGGAAGGAGGAGCGCGGGCAACGGGTCTTCGTCGACTTCAACCAGAACTCCCCCCACAAGACGGTCTTCGGTGCCTGGTCGGTCCGTCCACGGACGGGCGCCCAAGTGAGCACACCCATCGCCTGGGACGAGGTGCCGACCGTGGAGCCCGACGAGCTGACACTGCTCACGGTGCCGGGCCGCGTGGAAACCGGTGGGGATCCCTGGGGCACGATGCCGACCGATCCGCAATCCCTCGAGCCGCTGCTCACCCTCGCCGAGCGGGATCGAGCCGCCGGCCTGCAGGATGCCCCCTGGCCGCCGCAGTACCCCAAGCAGCCTGACGAGCCGAGCCGGGTGGCGCCCAGCCGCGCACGCAAGGACTGACCAGCCGCGCACGCAAGGACCGGCCAGCCGCGCACGCAAGGACCGGCCAGCCGCGCACGCAAGGACTGGCCAGCCGCGCACGCCCGTGGCGGCACCAGCGTCGGATCGGCGCGTCAGGCGGGTGCGTCGCCCCAGCGTCGGGTCGTCCACCGCCGGAGCAGTACCGCCGTGCGCACGACGAGCCAGCAGGTCAACGCGGTCCAAACTCCGATGATGCCGAGCGAGTGCACCCGGAGTGTGATCGCAGCGAAGGGGACGAAGCCGACGAGAGCGACGAGCATGGCGGCGCGAAGGGTGCGGTAGTCCGAGGCGCCCAGCAAGAGGCCGTCGAGGACGAAGGCAACCGCCGCGATGGGCTGCTGTGCGCCGCAGAGCAGCAGCGCCAGCGTCGCCTGATGACGCACGCCGTGGTCGGCTGTGAAGGCACTCGGGACGACGCCCGCCAGGGCTACGGTGACCAGCCCGAGCGCCAGCCCGATCAGCAGCCCGAGCCAGAGCGTCCGCCGGCCGACGGCGATCGCCTGAGTCCAGTCACGCGCCCCCACGGCTTCACCGACGAAGACCTGCGCGGGCACTGCGAGGGCGTCGAGGGCCAGCGCCAGCAACAGCCATATCTGCAGGGCGATCTGATGGCCGGCGAGGATGGCCGTGCCGAGACGTGCCGCCACGGCCGTCGAGGACAGCAGCGCCAGACCGAGAGCAACGGTTCGGATCGTGAGGGGCACGCCGTCGCGGGCGAGGCGCATCAGATCGGCCGCTCGCGGCCGAGCGGGGCGGAGGGCTGCGGCCGAGGACGACGCCGCGAACAAGCCAGCAGCCACGAACTGAGCGGTCACCGTCCCCCAGGCAGAGCCGGCGATGCCGAGATGGACGACATACACGAGCACGACCTCGAGGACGATGTTGACGCCGTTCGAGACGATGGCGATCTCGAAGGGCCGGCGTGTGTTCCCGAGCCCGTTCAGGTGCCCTGTGCCGGCGAGGGAGGCGACGAGCGGGACCATCCCGATGGCGGAGATCCGCAGGTACTCCACCGCGTCGCGAGCGACGAGGCCGCGGGCGCCGAGCACGTCGGTGATCGGCACCGCCAACGCACCGATGAGCAGGGCCGCCGCCACCCCGAGGCCGATCGAGAGCGCGTAGGCCGCACCCACGTCCCGTCGAGCCGCATCGACCTGCCCGGCGCCCCGTCGCTGCGCCACGACCGTGACCGTGGCCATCTCGACGAACGCCGTCGTCCACCAGACGAGGGTGAGCGCTCCCCCGGCGACGGCGAGCGCCGCGAGTTGGGCCCGCCCGAGATGGCCGACGATGGCGGAGTCGGTGAGGTTGTAGAGGGGCTCCACCAGCAACGCGCCGAGAGCCGGCACGGCGAGGGCGATGATGCGCCGATCGAGGGCGTCCAGATGGGGCCGGCGGCGCCGCAAACGACTCAGCACGCCGCATCGAATGCGTCGGCGGCGGCCACCGTCGGAGTCTATGAGTCGACAACTGCGGCGGACACCGCCACGTCGCCCTCATCGCCCAATAGCATTCGGCGCGGTGACCGAGTCCACGAACGTCGAGCGTCGCTTGCGCGCGCCCGAGCCGGAAGTCGTCCTCGAATCGGTCCAGCCAGTAGTCGACGGCGGCCGTTTTGCCACGAAGGCGGTCGTCGGCGATCCGCTCGTCGTCACGGCCGACGTCTTCAGCCACGGTCACGGCGCTGTGCGGGCGCTGCTGCGCCACCGGCGGCCGGGCGCTCGGCGCTGGACCGAGTCGCCGATGACGCCACTCGGCAACGACGCCTTCAGGGGGGTGCTCGTGCCCCTCGCTGTCGGGCCGCTCGAGGTCGAGGTGGCCGCCGAGCCCGACGAGCTCGCTGCCTGGGCGCGCGACACGCTGCGTCGGTTGCAGGCCGGGCGCCCCGACCGCTTCGACGGCGAGCTTGGCGGCCGGCTCGTGGCCGAGGCGGCCGACGACCTGGCGCGGACGGCGGAACCCGATGCCGCAGAGACGAGCGAGGCGGTGCGCGCCCTTGGCGAGCGCATCGCCCAGGACCTCGACATGCAGGCGCTCGCCCGTCTCGAGGAGCTGAGCGCCCCGTTGGCCGCCCGCCGCCTGCACGACGAGGCCGGCGCCACGACGTACCGCTTCCGGGCGATGGTCGCTCCGCCGCGGGCGGCGTTCTCCAGCTGGTACGAGCTCTTTCCTCGCTCGGCCAGCCCCGATCCGCGACGTCCGGGGCGCTTGTCCGACGTCATCGACCGCCTGGATTATGTCGCCGAGCTCGGATTTGACGTCCTCTACCTCCCGCCGATCCACCCGATCGGCACCACAGCCCGCAAGGGGAAGGGCAACACGACACCGGCGGGCACGGGCGATGTGGGCAGCCCCTGGGCGATCGGAAGCCCGGCCGGGGGCCACGATGCGATCGCCCCGGAGCTCGGCACGCTCGCCGACTTCGAGCGCCTCGTCGCAGAAGCGGCCCGGCGCGGGATCGCCATCGCCATGGATCTGGCCTTCCAGTGCTCGCCCGACCACCCGTGGGTTACCGAGCACCCCGCCTGGTTCCGCCATCGCCCCGATGGCACGATCGCCTGTGCGGAGAACCCGCCGAAGCGCTACGAAGACATCTACCCCATCGACTTCCACACGAGCGACCGCGACGGATTATGGCGGGCGCTGCATGCCGTGACGAAGACCTGGGCGGAGCGCGGCGTGCAGGTGTTCCGGGTCGACAACCCCCACACCAAGCCCTTCGCCTTCTGGGAATGGCTGATCGCCGAGATCAAGCGTGAGCACCCCGCCACGATCTTCCTCTCGGAGGCCTTCACCCGGCCGAAGGTCATGCACCGGCTCGCGAAAGTCGGCTTCGACCAGTCGTATACGTATTTCACCTGGCGTTACGACCGCTTCGAGCTGACGTCCTACTTCGAGGAGCTCGCTCACGGGCCTGGGCGTGCGTACTTCCGGCCGAACGTCTGGCCCAACACCCCGGACATCCTGGCGCGGAGCCTCCAACATGGTGGCCGCGCCTCGTTCGTCGCCCGCCTCGTGCTCGCCGCCGGCCTGTCGGCGAATTACGGCGTATACGGCCCGGTGTTCGAGCTCCTCTGGGACACGCCGGTGGCACCCGACAGCGAGGAATACCTGCATTCGGAGAAATACGAGGTTCGTCACCACGACCTCGACGACGCAGGCAGCCTCGCAGGGCTCATGTCCCGAATCAACGCAGTCCGCAAAGCCCACCCGGCCCTGCAGCGCGACGATCGGCTGGCCTTCGTGCCGGTGGACAACGACCGGATCATCGCCTGGACGAAGACCGACGAGGCCGGTACTGACCTCGTCGTCGGCGTCGTGAGCCTCGATTCGGACTGGGTGCAGTCGGGTTTCGTGCATCTGGACCTCGGCGCCTTCGGGATCGAGCAGGGCACCCGCTTCAGCGTGCGCGACGCCCTCACCGACAAGACGTACATCTGGCAGGCAGGCCGCAATTTCGTGCGGCTCGATCCAGCTGGCGTTCCTGCCCACCTCCTCGTACTGGAGCAATCGTGAGCACTACCTCGAGCGGTCCACTCGTGAGCACGGCCGAGACAGCCGACTGGTACAAGGACGCCATCATCTACGAGCTGCACGTGCGCGCCTTCGCCGACTCCGACGGCGACGGCCGGGGCGACTTCCGCGGCCTTGCCCAGCGGCTCGACTACCTCCAGCAGCTCGGCGTCACCGCCGTGTGGCTCCTGCCGTTCTACCCCTCGCCGCTGCGGGACGACGGTTACGACATCGCCGACTACACGAGCATCCACCCTGACTACGGCACGCTTGCCGACTTCCGACGCTTCGTCGAGGAAGCTCATCGCCGGGACATCAAAGTCATCACCGAGCTCGTGATCAACCACACCTCCGATCAGCACCCGTGGTTCCAGCGCGCCCGCAGGGCGCCGGCGGGAACGAGCTACCGGGACTACTACGTGTGGAGCGACACGACCGAGCTCTACAAGGACGCCCGCATCATCTTTCGGGACTTCGAGTCCTCGAACTGGACATGGGACGGCGAGGCGGAGGCCTACTACTGGCACCGTTTCTACTCTCACCAGCCCGACCTCAACTTCAACAATCCCGCTGTTCACAAGGCTGTGCTGAAGGCGCTCGACTTCTGGCTCCGCCTCGGCGTCGACGGCCTACGGCTCGACGCCGTCCCGTACCTGTACGAACGCGACGGCACCGACTGCGAGAACCTGCCCGAGACGCACGCCTTCTTGAAGATGCTGCGGCGCCACATGGACGAGAACTACCCCGGCCGGATGCTGCTCGCCGAGGCCAACCAATGGCCGGACGACGCCTCCTCCTACTTCGGCAAGGGTGACGAGTGCCACATGGCCTTTCACTTCCCGGTCATGCCGCGCCTGTTCATGGGGCTGCGGATGGAGGACCGCTTCCCGATCATCGACATCATGCAGCAGACGCCCGACATCCCGTCGAATTGCCAGTGGGCCGTGTTCCTGCGAAATCACGACGAGCTCACCCTCGAGATGGTCACCGACGAGGAGCGGGACTACATGTACCGGTCGTACGCGAGCGATCCCGTCATGCGGGTCAACCTCGGCATCCGCCGCCGGCTTGCGCCGTTGCTGCAGTTCCACCGGCAGAAGATCGAGCTGATGCACGGGCTGCTGATGTCCCTTCCGGGTACCCCCGTCTTGTACTACGGCGACGAGATCGGCATGGGCGACAACGTCTACCTCGGCGACCGCAACAGCGTGCGCACGCCGATGCAGTGGAACGCCGACCGCAATGCCGGCTTCTCGACTGCGAACCCGCAGCGGCTCTTCCTGCCGGTCAACACCGATCCGCAGTGCCACTACGAATCGGTCAACGTCGAAGCCCAGTCGGACAACCCTGACTCGCTCCTACGATGGATACGACGGCTGATCGCCTTGCGCAAGCGCCATCCGGTCTTCGGCCGCGGCCGGATGGACTTCGTCCAGTCGGACAACCCGCGGGTGCTCTCCTTCGTCCGGGGAGACGATCATGAAGAGGTCCTCGTCGTGGCGAACCTGTCCCGGTTCGCCCAGTTCGTCGAACTGGATCTGGCTGCCCATCGGGGCGTCACGCCCCGCGAGCTGTTCGGCCAGACCACGTTCCCGATGATCGGCGAGCTCCCCTATCTCGTCACCCTCGGCCCGCACTCCTTCTACTGGCTTTCGCTCGGCGACCCGACCGCCGACGTCCACACCGGCACCGTGGCGCTGCCGGCGATCCAGACCACCTCACCGTGGTGGCGTCTCGTCGAGACCGAGGAGCGCCGCAAGCTCGAGGCGATGTTGCCGGCGGTGTTGCGCACACGGCGGTGGTTCGGCGGGAAGGGCCGGCGCATCGCCCAGGCGACGATCGTCGACCACGTCTCGATCCCGTTGCAGGCGGCCTCGGCCGACAGGGCTCAGCTCCTCGTCGTGAACGTCGAGTACCTCGAGGCAGAGCCGGAGCGCTACCTCCTGCCGATCACCTTCGTGCAGGGAGAGGCGGCCGACGCCCTCATGCACGACCACCCGGAGGGGGTCTTCACGATGATCGGGGCCCCGGGCACTGCCCCTGGCCTCCTCGTCGACGCCCACTACGAGGCTGCCTTCGGGAAGGCGCTCATCTCGTTGCTGCGCCAGCGCCGGCGCAGGGGCGACGATACCGGGGTCCACCTCGTCGCTTCGGTGGTACCCGAGACAACGGCACTGTTGTCCCGCGTGCCGACAGGCGTCCGCTCCTCGGCCCGCGTGATCACGGCGGAGCAGTCCAACTCCTCGATGGTCATCGGCGACGCGGAGGACCATCGCTGCATCGTGAAGTCGTTCCGGCGCCTCGAGAGCGGGATCCACCCCGAGGTCGAGCTCGGGCGCCTGCTCGCATCCGCCGGGTCGAGGGCCGGCGCTGCCCGCCTTCTCGGGTCCGTCGCGCTCGTCGGATCTGACGGGCGCTCCTCCCTTGTCGCCGCCATTCACGAGTACGTGCCGCACGAGTCGGACGCCTGGACGAGCACGCTCCGGTCGGCCAGCTCGTTCCTCGAGACATTTGTGCCGGGCTTCACCGGGGTTACCGAGCAGCCCCTGCCACCCCCGCTGCACGGTGGATGGCTGCCGGGCGTCGCCAGCCCCATCCCCGACATCGTCGAAGCGCTCATGTCGGACCAGCTGGCGGCGGCCGACCTCCTCGGCCGGCGAACCGGCGAGCTGCACGTCGCCCTGACCGGTCGGGCGTCGCGCGGGCTCGTCGTCGGAGACTTCGCGCCCGAGCTCGTGACACCCATGTCGCAGCGCTCCCTCTACCAGTCGATGCGTACCTCGGCCCGACGGACCCTTGCCTTCGTCCGCCAGCGCACGCGGATGATGTCGGCCCGTGACCAGGCGCTCGCCAAGGAGATCTTGGACGAGGAAGACGAGATGCTGGGCGCCTTCCTCGACGTCCTCAACGTGCGCCACGCCAAGCGCATCCGTGTTCACAGCGACCTACATCTCGGGCAGGTGCTGTTCACCGGGCGCGACTACGTCTTCGTCGACTTCGAGGGCGAGCCAGAGCGCAGCCTCGGGGAGCGCCGGCTGAAGCGCTCCCCCATGCGGGACATCGCCGGGATGGTGCGGTCGTATCAGTACGCCGCCTACAGCGCCGTCGACGACCTCGTCTCGCGCGGCGTGCTCGAGCCGGAGTCGAGCGTGGAGCTGGAGCATTACCAGCGTGCTGCCACGCGCTGGGCCTACTGGGCGTCGATCGCGTACCTCGGCGGCTACCTGCCGGTCGCCCGGGAGGCCGGGCTGCTGCCGAGCGATCCGGAGCTTGCCATCGACCTCCGCTCCCACCTGCTGGAAAAGGCGCTGTACGAGTTGCGCTACGAGCTCGGCAACCGGCCGGAGTGGGTGCATGTCCCGATGCTCGGCCTGCGCTGGCTGCTCGCACTCGATCGTGAGGCGCGGAACCCGTGACACCGGCCGGCCCGGGCGATCCGCTCGAGCGTCTGGCAGCGGCGAGAGGCGTCGCCGTCGCCTACGAGGACGCCTTCGACACCCGGCGGAGGGTGTCGCCGGAGACGCTCGTCGCCGTCCTGCGAGCGCTCGGCGAGCCGATCGAGCACCCCTCTGACGCCGGAGAGTGCCTCGCCCGGCATGGCCGGGAGCCCGAGTCGCTGCCACCTGTCGTCGTGGCCTGGGACGGTCAGCTTCCGGCCGCCTTCAGCCGGCGTCTCACCGGCGGCGCCGGCGGCGCGAGCAGCGCGACGGCCACGGGCGCGCGAGTGCACGTAAGGGCCCTGAAGCTGACCCTCGAGGACGGCTCCGACGCCTCCGAGCTCCTCGGCGACGTGATCGCCGGCGGAGCCGGAGCGGCACGCCGAACCGTGCCGTACGGCGTCCATCGCCTCGTCCTCGAGGACACATCCGTGCTCGTGATCTCGTCGCCGCAGCGAGCGCGCCCACTCGAGCCCCACTCCTGGGGCGTATTCGCTCCCACGTACGCACTCTGGGACTACCAGCGTGCCGGAAGCGGGGATCTCAGCTGCCTCGCCCGCCTCGGGGCATTTGCCGGCTCTCTGGGCGCCTCCTATCTGGCGACGTTGCCGCTGCTCGCCGACTACGCCACAGCCGACTCACCGGGCGCCGTGGCAAGCCCGTACTCGCCGCTGTCGCGGATGTGGTGGAACGAGGCCTACCTGGACCTCGCGAGGGTGGAGGGTGTCGATCTCAGCAGCCTCCCGTCGTCGAGTCAGGCTGCTGATGGGCTCCCCGGTCACGCCGACATCGCCGCCGCTGCAACGGCCGTGCGAGTTGGCCTCGCAAGCCTGTTCACACGGGCGCATCCGGGACACGGCCCGCTACGTGCCGGCTACGAGCGGTTCCTCCGCGAGCGCCCCGACGTGACCCGATATGGCGTATACAGGGCCGCCGCCCGACGAGCCGGCATCGACCGGAGCAGTTGGCCGTCACGCTGGCGTGCCGGCGATATCCGCATCGGCGACGATGTCGACCCCGCTGACGTCGAGCTCCACGTGTGTGCCCAGTGGCTCACCGACAGCCAGGTGGAGGCTGCAGCGGCGACGACGAGAGCTGCAGGATGCTCGTTGATGCTCGACTTGCCCGTTGGCTGCCAGCCCGACGGCTACGACCCCTGGGCGTTCCCGTCCTCGTTCGCCGGCGGCAGCGCCGGCGAGAGCACGTCCGTCGGAGCACCCCCGGATTTCTTCTTCAGCGGCGGCCAGGACTGGGGCTTTCGTCCCCTCGACCCAGAGGGCGAGCGCCGGGCCGGCTACCCCGTCGTGCGCTCATGCCTGCGCCACCTGCTCCGCCACGCGGGCGCCCTCAGAGTCGACCACGTCCTCGGGTTCCAGCGATTGTGGTGGATCCCGCCCGGTGCGAGCGCCGTGGACGGTACGTACGTGAGCTACCCGACTGACGAGCTGCTGGCGCTGACGTGTCTCGAGGCATGGCGGCACGACGCCAGCCTGATCGGCGAGGATCTCGGCACCGTCGACCCGGCCGTGCGCCACCTCATGAGTGAACACGGAGTCGCCGGGATGTCGGTGGCCGTGTTCGACCTCGGCGCGTCGCCCCCGTTGCTCACGCCACCGAAGGGCTCCTGCGCCTTCGTCGACACGCACGACACCGCCACCTTCGCCGGCTGGCTCGAAGGAGACGACATCGCCACCCGCCTGCGGCTCGGTCTCATCGACGGTGGCGCCGCTCGGTCGGAGCGCTCCGGGCGGGCAACGGCGACTCGGACGCTCGCGCGGAGGCTCGGGGCCATGGCGGACTGCCGGGCTTTGCATGCCGGCGTCCTGGAGGAGCTCGGGACGTCCGAGGCCGGTGTGGTCATCGCCACGCTCGAGGATCTCTGGTGCGAGCGCGACCCGCAGAACATTCCCGGGACGGTCGGCGAGCACGTCAACTTTGCCCGGCGGCTCGCACATCCCCTCGGCGCCATCGAGACCGATACGGACGTCATCGAACCGCTTCTCCGCCTCGATGCCGCCAGGATTCGAGCTGCCAGATCCGCCAGCCGCGACCAGGCAGGCAGCGTGCCGCCGGCAGCTCGCCCCGACGTCACACGGGCAGGCTGAGCATGGTGAGGCCCGACAGCGGGCAAGCTCGGGACGTGACTCCGCCAACTCGCGGCCGCCGTGCCGCCGCCCCGAAGGCGCCAGGGATCGATCCCGCCGCCCTCTACCTGTTCAACGAAGGCCGCCAATTCCAGCTCTACGACCATCTGGGCGCCCACATGCTGGCGGGTGGGACGGGAGCTCGCTTTGCGGTCTGGGCACCGAACGCGGCCGCTGTGTCGGTCGTCCACGACGGCAATGGCTGGACCGCGGACGCTGACGTCCTGTCGCCACAAGGGAGCTCCGGCGTGTGGGCCGGAGAGATCGCCGGCATGCCGGCCGGCACGCGGTACAAGTACCACATCGTCACGCGCAGCGGTGGGGCTCGCCAGAAGGCCGACCCCCTCGCCTTCGGGACCGAACCCCCGCCGCTCAGCGCATCGGTCCTGACCGATCTGTCCTACGAATGGGGCGACGCACCGTGGATGGCCGGACGCGCCGGCCGACGGACGGACGACGAGCCGGTCTCGATCTACGAGGTCCACCTCGGGTCGTGGCGGCGCCGCGCCGACGGCACGTTCATGAGCTTCACCGAGATGGCAGAAGCGCCGGCTCCACCAGCGCGGCGTCGGAGTCATCCTCGACTGGGTCCCGTCCCACTTCGCCACGGACGGGTTCTCCCTCGGTGAGTTCGACGGGACGCATCTGTACGAGCACGAGGACCCCCGTCACCGTATCCATCCGGACTGGGGCAGCTACGAGTTCAACTACTCCCGCCACGAGGTGCGCTCGTTCCTCGTCTCGAGCGCCTGGTTCTGGCTGGACCGCTACCACGCGGACGGCCTGCGGGTCGACGCCGTCGCCTCGATGCTCTACCTCGATTACTCCCGCAAGGAAGGCGGTTGGGTGCCGAACCGCTACGGCGGCCGGGAGAACCTCGACGCCGTCTCGTTCCTGCGCCAGTTCAACGAATCGGTGCAGGGGCGCTTTCCGGGCGTCGTGACGATCGCCGAGGAGTCGACCGCGTTCGCGGGGGTGTCGCGGGCGGTGAGCGAGGGCGGTCTGGGTTTCTCCATGAAGTGGGACATGGGCTGGATGCACGACACCTTGCAGCACCTCGAGCGCGAGCCGGTACACCGGCACTACCACTACGACGAGCTGACGTTTCGTGCCCTCTATGCCTTCAGTGAGCGCTTCGTCCTCCCGCTGTCGCACGACGAGGTCGTGCACGGCAAGGGCTCACTCGCGACGAAGATGCCAGGCGACGACTGGCGCAAGCGGGCGACGGTGCGATTGCTGTTCGCCCTGCAATGGTTCCAGCCCGGCAAGAAGCTGCTCTTCATGGGGTCGGAGTTCGCCACCTGGCGGGAGTGGAGCCACGAGGGTGAGCTCGACTGGGGCCTGCTCGGTCACCTCGAGCACGCCGGCATCGCCCATCTCGTCGGGGACCTCAACAGCTTGTACCGGCGGTGCGCGGCGTTGCAGGCGGACTTCGAGCCGGCCGGCTTCTCCTGGATCATCGCCGACGACGTCAGCAACGACGTCATGGCGTGGTGCCGTTCAGTGCCCGGCCAGCAGGGCGAGCCGGGCGGCGACGTCATCGCCGTGTTCAACCTGACCCCGGTCATCCGTGAGGACTACCGCATCGGCGTCCCGGCCGGCGGCGAGTGGTTGGAGCTGTGCAACACCGACGCCACCGAGTACGGCGGCAGCGGTACCGGCAACCTCGGGCGCATCGAGACCGAGCCCGTTGCCTCCCACGGCCGCCCGGACAGCCTCCTGCTTCGGCTCCCGCCCCTCGGGGCGCTGCTGCTCGCCCAGGAGCCGGCGACGGCCGCCGCCGGCAAGCGAGCCGCCGGCAAGCGAGCCGGCGCCTAGCGGTCGTCGTCGCCGAGCAGGCGCGGCCCGAGCAGCACGGCCGAGCGCCCGTCGACGTAGAACCGGTCGCCGCCTGTGAGCAGGCTGCCCGCGCCCGCGTCCTCGAAGAACGGGTCGGTCTCGCGGGCGGTGTCGATGAGCGGGCTCCAGATCTGGGCGAAGCGCCCATCCGGCACGACGAATTCCAAGCCCTCCCAGAATGCGTTCAGCACGAGGAAGAAGCTCCCATCGCCCGACTGCTCGACCCGCTGGGCGCTCGTGTCGGCGACGTTGCCGTTCAAGAAGACCCCGACGCAGCGGGCAAAGGTGACGCTCCAGTCCGCGTCGGACATCTCTTCGCCCGTCGGGGCGAACCAGGCGATGTCGCTCGCGCCCTCACCGTGCAAGGGCTTGCCTTGGAACCAGCGTCGCCGGCGGAACACCGGGTGGCGCCGGCGGAGGGCGCCGACGCGGCGGACGAAGCCGAGCAGATCCCGGTCGGCGCGCTCCCAGTCGAGCCAGGTCACGTCATTGTCCTGACAGTAGGCGTTGTTGTTGCCGTGTTGCGTGTGGCCGATCTCGTCGCCGGCCAGCATCATGGGAACGCCTTGTGACAGAAGCAGTGTCACGACAAAGTTGCGCTGCTGGCGCCGCCGTACGCGGTTGACTTCCGGGTCGTCCGTGGAGCCCTCCACGCCGCAGTTCCACGACCGGTTGTCGTCGGTACCGTCACGGTTGCCCTCGAGGTTGGCTTCATTGTGCTTGTGCTCGTAACTGACGAGGTCCCGCAAGGTGAAACCGTCGTGGCACGTGACGAAATTGATGCTCGCCCACGGTTTGCGACCGGTGTGCTCGTAGAGATCCGAGCTCCCCGTGAGGCGGGAGGCGAGCTCCGGCAGCGTCTGGTCCCGCCCGCGCCAGTAGTCGCGCACGCAGTCTCGGTAGGTGCCGTTCCACTCCGACCACAGCGGGGGGAAGTTCCCCACCTGGTAGCCGCCCTCGCCGACGTCCCACGGTTCGGCGATGAGCTTCACCTGGCTGATGACGGGATCCTGCTGGATGATGTCGAAGAAGGCGGAGAGGCGGTCGACCTCGTGCAGCGTGCGGGCGAGCGTGGCGGCCAAGTCGAAACGGAACCCGTCCACGTGCATGTCGATCACCCAGTAACGCAGGCTGTCCATCAGCAGCTGCAACACGTGAGGGTGACGCACGTTGAGCGTGTTGCCGGTACCCGTGTAGTCGACGTAGTAGCGGGGGTCGCTCGGGTCGAGGCGGTAGTAGGCGGGGTTGTCGATCCCTTTCAGGGACAGCGTGGGTCCGGTCTGGTTGCCCTCGGCCGTGTGGTTGTAGACGACGTCGAGGAGAACTTCGATCCCGGCCGAGTGCATGGTCTTCACGAGCTGCTTGAACTCCTGCACCTGCTGGCCGAGCTCCCCGGTTGCGGAATACTCGTTGTGCGGGGCCAGGTAGCAGATGGAGTTGTAGCCCCAGTAGTTCCGCAGGCCGTCCTCGACGAGGTGGGCGTCGTGGATGTACTGGTGTACCGGCTGCAGCTCGACGGCAGTGACACCGAGGGAGAGCAGGTGCTCGACGACCACCTCGGTGGCAAGGCCGGCGTAGGTGCCCCGGATTTGCGCGGGGACGTCGGGATGCTTGGCCGTGAAGCCCTTCACGTGCATCTCGTAGACCACCGTCTTGAACCACGGAGTCTGTGGATGCCGGTCGTTCCCCCAGTCGAAGTACGGACTGATCACCACGTTCTTCGGCATGGAGGCGGCACTGTCGGCTCGGCTGATCCGCAGCTCGTCGGCGTGCTGGTGGCCGTAGAGCGAACGGTTCCACTTCACTGCGCCCTCGACGGCCTTGCCGTAGGGGTCGAGGAGGAGCTTGCCGGAATTGCAGCGGAGGCCGAGGCCCGGTCTCCACGGGCCATGCACCCGAAAGCCGTAGCGCTGGCCGGGCCCGATTCCGGCCATGTAGCCGTGGCGCACGCGCGCCGTCTCCTCGGGCAGCAGGTAACGGGTCTCGCGGCCCCACTCGTCGAACAGGCACACCTCGACTTGCTCGGCGACTCCGGAGAAGAGTGAGAAGTTCGTGCCGATGCCGTCGTACGTCGCCCCGAGCGGGTACGGGCGGCCGGCGGAGATCTCCACCCTTGGCCGTTGCATTCGGGTCACCTTACTGCGGGGGCCCTGGCAGCGAACTGGCGGTCTCCGGGGCAGGGCCGCTCGCGCACGAGCCGGCCGGGGCGCCATAGGGTGTCGAGGTGACCGTCACCCAGGTTGTCCCCCGTCGTTTCGCCCCGAACGACGCCGAGTTGCTCGGTGCCCCGCTGGAGGAGCTCATGGCTGCGGCGCGGCGCATCCGCGACGGTCGCTACGGCACCCGCGTCACGTTCTCGCCGAAGGTGTTCATTCCCCTCACGATGCTGTGCCGGGACCGGTGCGGCTATTGCACGTTCGCCAAACCACCCGCACGCGTGTCGAACGCCTACCTCAGTCTCACCGAGGTGCTCGCGCTCTCCCGGAAGGCAGCAGAAGCCGGCTGCCACGAGGCTCTCTTCACCCTCGGAGAGCGACCGGAGGAGCGCTACCCGGCGGCTGAGAGTTGGCTGCGAGCTGCGGGATTCGGTTCCACGGTCGAGTACCTGGCCGAGGCCTGCCGGGTCGTGCGCGACGAGGCGGGCCTCCTCCCCCACGCCAATGCCGGTGCCCTGCACGAGGCTGAGCTCGCTCTCCTCCGGCCGTTCACGGCCAGTCAGGGCATGATGCTCGAGTCGCTCAACGGCGGGCTCGCGTGCCATCGGGGGTCACCCGACAAGACGCCGGCGCGTCGCCTCGCCACCCTCGAGTCGGCGGGGCGGCTGCAGATCCCGTTCACGACGGGAATCCTCGTCGGCATCGGCGAGTCGCGCGAAGACCGGCTCACCGCCCTACGCGCCATCGCCGACTCCCACGAGCGTCATGGGCACGTGCACGAGGTGATCGTGCAGAACTTCCTGCCGAAGCCGGATACGTCGATGCACGCGAGCGCGCCGTGCCCGCCGGCAGAGCACTTGTGGGCGATCGCGGCGGCCCGGCTCGTGCTGCCGCCGGAGATCCACGTCCAGGCGCCGCCGAACCTCACGCAGGACTTCGGTGCCCTCCTCGAAGCTGGCATCGACGACTGGGGCGGCGTGTCGCCGGTCACGGCCGACCACGTCAATCCCGAGCGGGCCTGGCCGGCGCTCGAGCGGCTGCGGGCGGTGACCGAGGAGTCGGGGCACGTACTCGCCCCCCGCTTGGCACTGCACCCCGAATGGGCGCTTCAACCGGGTCGCTGGCTCGACGAGGAGATGCGTTTCCCGGTCCTCGACCATTCGGACGCCGAAGGGCTCGCACGCGATTCCCTCTGGTGCTCGGGCTCGGAGGAGGTGCCGCCGCAACTGCTCGGGGCGCCGTCCACCCCTCCCGCCCTGAAGAGCGTGCGGCGCCGGCCTGTCGCCGCAGTCCTCGCCGCCGTCGCCGCCGGGGACGAGTTGGGCGAAGCCGAGATCGTGACGCTCTTCTCGGCTCGTGGCACCGAGGTCAACGCCGTTGCCGAGGTGGCAGACGACCTCCGTCGCGAGACGTCGGGCGACGTCGTCACCTTCGTCGCCAACCGCAACATCAACTACACGAACGTGTGCACGTTCAAGTGCCGGTTCTGCGCGTTCTCGAAGGGCCCGCTGTCGCTCAACCTTCGCGGCTCCCCCTACCTCCTCGAGCTGAGCGACATCACCGAGCGCGTGGCCGAGGCCGAGGCGCTCGGCGCCACGGAGGTCTGCCTGCAGGGCGGCATCCACCCGAGCTTCGACGGCGAGTACTACCTCGAGGTCCTCGGTGCCGTACGAGCGGCTTCCGAGCGGATCCACATCCATGCATTCACGGCCCTCGAGGTGCACGAAGGCGCCCGGCGCCTGGGCGAGGATCTCGAGACGTACCTGAACCGCCTGAAGGCCGCCGGGCTGAAGACGCTCCCGGGCACTGCGGCGGAGATCCTGGACGACGAAGTCCGCGCCATCCTGTGCCCGGACAAGATCGGCACGGATCGCTGGCTCGAGGTGCACCGCACCGCCCACGGGGTCGGATTGCGCTCGAACGTCACGATCATGTTCGGCGCCGTCGAGCAACCCGTGTCCTGGGCGCGCCACATCGTGCGGACGCGTGACCTGCAGCGCGAGACGGGTGGTTTCACCGAATTCGTGCCCCTCCCCTTCGTGCACATGGCGGCGCCCCTCTACCTGCAGCGGCGGTCGAGGCGCGGCCCGACGTTCCGGGAAGCCCTGCTCATGCACGCCGTCGGGCGGATCGCCTACCACGGCGCCATCGACAACATCCAGGCGAGCTGGGTGAAGATGGGAGCCGCGGGCGCTCGCCAGTTGCTGCAGGCCGGCTGCAACGACCTCGGCGGCACGTTGATGGACGAGAACATCTCCCGAGCGGCCGGGGCCGCCCACGGCCAGATGATGGACCGGGATGGCTTCGCGGGGATCGTCGAGCCGCTCGGTCGGACCCTCGAGCAGCGCACCACGTTGTACGGCCGGGTCGCTCCCGCCGGCGTCTGATGGCCGAGGACCGGTACGACACCGACGTCGCCCGGCTCGTCTCCGAGCTGCTCGACCATCGCGGCGCCAAAGCCAACCGCGACGTGCTGCGGGACCTCCTCGAAGCGGGTCTCGACCTTGCCGACGGCGTACCGAGCCGGCTCGACCTCAAGATCGCCACGGCTGCCTTGGCGGAGATGGGGCGGGCGTTTCACTTGTTCGCGCCGTTCCGGGGCGTGCCGAAGCTCACGATGTTCGGCTCTGCCCGGACCCACCAGTCCGACCCTTTGTACGCACAGGCGAAGGACCTCGCCGGCCGCGTGGCCGCAGCGGGCTGGCTCGTCGTGACCGGTGCCGGGCCAGGCATCATGGCTGCCGGCCACGAGGGCGCCGGCCCAGGCGGCTCCCTCGGCGTCGAGATCCGCCTGCCGTTCGAGTCCGCCTCGCACCCTGAGCTCGCCGCCGAGGGGCGCCTCGTCGAGATGAAGTACTTCTTCACGCGCAAGCTCATGCTCATGAAGGAGTCGGCAGCCTTCGCCGTGCTGCCGGGCGGCTTCGGCACTCTCGACGAGACCTTCGAGCTCCTGACCCTGTTGCAGACCGGCAAGGCCGAGCCGGCGCCCATCGTGCTCGTCGACATCCCAGGCGAGCCGTACTGGGAAGCCTGGGAGAGCTTCGTCGGGGGCGAGGTGATCCGGCGGGGACTCGCGAGCCCGACCGACGAGGCGTTCTACCGGATCACCGACGACGTCTCGGTCGCCGTCGAGGAGATCCTGGGCTTCTATCGCAACTACCACTCGCGGCGTTTCGTCGGGTCGACGATGGTCATCCGCCTCCATACGGCGCCGAGCGACACCGAGCTGGAGGGGCTCAACCGGGACTTCGCCGACATCTGCTCGCCGAAAGGGATCTGGCGGAGCGCGCCGCTCGGCCCGGAGCGCTCCGACCACGAGTACCTCGGGCTTCCCCGGATCGCCCTCGAGCTCGACTTGCGCCACCAGGGCCGCTTTCGCCAGCTGATCGACGCCCTCAACACCTGCAGGGGCGAATCGGCCTAGCCCAGCAACTAGACCTGTGCAGGTGAGGGTCTTCCTGGCCGAAGACGACAATGCCCTGCGATCCGTGCTCACCCGCGGGCTGCGGGTTGCCGGCTACGTCGTCGACGCCGTCGCCGACGGCACCGAAGCCGTGGAATACCTGCGCAGTTACGAGTACGAGGTGGCCGTCCTCGACTGGAACCTGCCCGGCACGAGCGGCCTCGAGCTCGTGCAGGCGCTCCGCCGGCGGGGGCAGTCGCTGCCGGTGCTCATGCTGACGGCCCGGGATGCCATGGCTGACCGTGTCAGGGGCCTCGACGAGGGTGCGGACGACTACCTCACGAAGCCGTTCGACTTCGACGAGCTGCTCGCCCGGATCCGCGCCCTGCAGCGCCGCCCGGCGTCCGCGCAGGCACCACAGTTGAGCGTCGGCGACATCGTGTTCGACCCTTCTACCCGCGAGATCAGAGTGGCGGGACGCTCGCCGGCGCTCACCGCCACCGAGCTCGCCATCCTCGAGGTGCTGCTCCGGCGGACGCCCGCGGTCGTCGAGCGGCGCACGATCGCCCTGCACGCGTGGGGCACGGAGGCGGACGCCCTCGGCTCGAACACGATCGACGTCCACCTCGCCCGCCTGCGAGCCAAGCTCGCCGGTGGGAGGGCCCACATCGAGACCGTCCGCGGAATCGGGTACCGGATCCTGCCGGGATGAAGCGACGGAGGATCACCCCTGCCCACCGCTCGCACGCCGTGCGGGTCGCCGCCATCGCCACCGGCCTCGTCACCGTCGTCGCCGTCGCGCTCGGTGCGGCTCTCGACCTCGTCGTCGCCCAGCGCCTCACGACCCAGGTGAGCCAGCAGGTGAACGGTCGCCTCGGCCAAGCACTCGGGGAGCTCGCCGCCCAGGCGGGCAGCCGGCGGGCGGCCGAGACCTTCGTGAGCGGCGACGAAGGGGGGAGCTACGGCCTCGGTATCTATGGCGCGCCGGTCTTCGTCTGGCTCGTGGGTACCGACGGTCGCGTGGTGCGGGCGACGCCCGGCGCGCCGGCGCTGCCGGTGCGGGTGTGGGGGCCGAGCCGGGCGCTCGGGTCGGTCGACGTCGGCACGACACCGTTCCGGTATGCATCCGCCCCGGCGGGGCCCGGGTGGCTCGTGACCGGCGAGAGCCTCGCCGAGCTGTCGCATGTGCGGTCGGTGCTCGCCACCTCCGAGGGCCTTGCGCTGCCGGTGCTCGTCCTCGTGGTGTTTCTCGGCTCGCTCGCGATCGGGATCCGCTCGGTCGTCCCGGTGGAGGAGGCACGCCGGCGACAGCTCGAGTTCACGGCGGACGCCTCCCACGAGCTCCGTACGCCGCTCAGCGTGATCGAAGCGGAGCTGGCGTTGGCGCGAAACGTGACTCCGCACGCCCAGGCCGACAGCGACGTGCCCACCGACAGCGGCCTGCTCGACCGCATCGGTCACGAGAGCGCCCGTCTGCAGCGGATCGTCGAGGATCTCCTGTGGCTGGCTCGATTCGATGCCGAGCCGGCGCCGCCCGGCGACGAGCCGATCGATCTCGCCACGATCGCCGAGGGCTGTGTGCACCGGTTCAGTGCCCTCGCCGCCGCCCGCGGCGTCACGATGTCGTTCGAGGCGCCGCCGGCAACCGGTGTGCGGGTGCTCGCCCCGCCCGAGTGGATCGACCGGCTTGCCGGCGTGCTCGTCGACAACGCCTGCCGTTACGCGGGCGAGGGTGGGTCGGTGCTCGTGTCGGTCGCCATGGCGTCCTCGAGAGCCGTGCTCGCCGTCGAGGACAGTGGGCCTGGCATCCCGCTCGCCGAGCGCGAACGCCTCTTCGACCGCTTCCGGCGGATGTCGGACGAGCCAGGCGGCCACGGCCTCGGTCTGGCCATCGCAGACTCCATCGTTCGCTCGACGGGTGGGCGGTGGCGCATCGGGGGGGCGCCCGCAGGGGGAGCCCACATGGAGGTCTCCTGGCCACAGGCCTGACCACTTTGCCAGGACCGTCAGGGGGCGTCCCAGCCCTCGTCGTCGCTCGTGGCTGCAGGGGCCACTTCTGCGGTGGTCGCCTGCCGGAGCAGCGTCACGGCCCTCTCGACCGACGAGCGCGCCCGGTTGACGAGACGCTCCCGCCTCGTCGCCAGAGCCGCCGCTGCCTCGGTGCCCTCTCCGATGCCCGACCGCAGCAGATCCATTGCCGCATCGGCAAGCTGCTCAACCAGCCGGTCGAGCTCCCCGGCCAGCTCGTCGAGTCGCTCGGTCCCGCCCACGCCGCCCACGCCGCTCACCCCGCTCAGCCACCGGCCGGGCGGCGCTCGGTCGCCACGACGTCGAGGTCGCCCTTGGCGTACTGCGCCCGCAGGACCTTCTTGTCGAACTTGCCGACGCTCGTCTTCGGGACCTCGCTGATGACGGACCAGCGCTCCGGCACCCACCAGCGGGAAACGCGTCCCTCCAAGAAACCACCCAGCTCCTCCAACGACACCCCCGCGCCCTCGTTCAGCACGACGCAGGCGAGCGGGCGCTCGTCCCAGCGGTCGTCCGGCACGGCGACGACGGCAGCCTCGAAGACGTCCGGATGTGCCATGAGGGCGTTCTCGAGCTCGACCGAGGAGATCCACTCGCCGCCGGTCTTGATCACGTCCTTGGTCCGATCCGTGATCGTGAGATAGCCGAGGTCGTCCACCGTCCCGACGTCACCGGTCCGCAGCCACCCGTCGTGAAAGCGCTCCAGCCCCTCGTCCCCGTAGTACGACGCCGTGACCCACGGGCCGCGCACCTCGAACTCGCCGACGCTCTGGCCGTCGCGCGGGGCGACGTTGCCCTCGCCGTCGACGACTCTGACCTCGACGCCGAACGCAACCTGTCCGGCTTTCTGGCGGTAGCCCCAGGCCTCCTCCTCGGTCACGCCCCGGGGCGGCCGGGCGACGGCGCCGAGGGGGCTCGTCTCGGTCATCCCCCAGGCCTGGATGATCGGCACGCCGTAGCGCTCGTCGAAGGCCTTCATCAACGACCCCGGCACAGCGGAGCCGCCACAGACGATCGACCGGAACGAGGACAGGTCGGATCCGTGCGCCTCGGCGTACCGCAAGACCTCGTTCCAGATCGTCGGCACGGCGCCGGCGAACGTCGGTCGCTCCTCTTCGATGATGCGCACCAGCGGCTCGGCCTGGAGGAACTGCTTCGGCAGGATGAGGTCGGCCCCGGCCAGCCAGGCGGCGTACGGGATGCCCCAGGCGTTGGCGTGGAACTGCGGTACGACGACGAGCGCCCGGTCGGCCGACGAGATTGCCAGTGTGGAGGCCGACGTGCTCTGCAGGGAGTGAAGGTACGTCGATCGATGGCTGTAGGCGACGCCCTTGGGGTTGCCCGTCGTGCCGCTCGTGTAGCACATGGCAGCCGCTTGCCGCTCGTCGAGGACGGGCCAGTCGTAGCCGGGCTCGCCGGCGGCGAGCAGTTCGGCATAGCTCAGCAGCGGCGCCGAGGGCGTCCCGTCGAGTGCCGAGGTGTCGCCGTCTCCGATGACCACGATCCGCTCCACGCTCGGGCACTCCCCCACGACCTTGGCGAGGGCGCCGGCAAGGCCGGCGTCACAGAGGATCACCTTGTCCTCGGCATGGGTGATGACGTACTTCAGCTGCTCGGGGAAGAGGCGCACGTTCAGCGTGTGCAGCACCGCTCCCATGCTCGGCACGGCCAGGTAGGCCTCCATGTGCTCCTGGTGATTGAAGCAGAACGTCGCCACCCGGTCCCCGTTGCCGACCCCGAGGGTTGCAAGTCCGGAGGCGAGGCGCTCGGCGCGCTCGGCCACCTCTGCGAAGCTCGTCCTCCGGTAGCCCGTGCCCTCGAAGGTCACGATCTGGCTGCGGCCGTGCACCTGTTTGCCGTGCCGCAAGATCTCGCTCACGAGGAGCGGTGCGTCCTGCATCGTGCTGCGCATTGCAGCCTCCTTTGGGGGGCGTCCGGTTCTGGCGCAAGCCTAGAGCGACCGCGAGACTCAGCTCGGTGAGTGAAGCCGCCCAACTGTGGAAAACTGTCACTGTGCGTAGTCGTAACAGCACGCCTAGTGCGGGAAGCCTCGATCCTCGAACACGGAGCTGTGCGCACTCATGTTGCGGGCACTCGATCGGCCTGAGGTAGAAGGGGCGATGGGAGATCTCGCAGGTCGGGCGACCGCTGCGCACTGGCCTCACGTACACGGCGTGCCCGAAGCTGATCTTGCCGCCGTGCTGGACCGCGTCTCGCAGGATCTGGCGGAGGCGACCGCCAGCTACGAGACGACGCTCAAGCTCGTCGCCCGTACTGCCGGGGGGATCCTCGGAGGCTCCTGCGTCCTGTTCGTCGTCGACGGCACCGGTCGAGAGCTGGCACTTGCTGCGGCCTGGGATCCGGACGAGGCGCGCTTAGGAGTGATCGAGAAGGCCTTCTCCGGTGCCCGCCTCAGCTTGCTCGATCCGGTGTTCTCGGAGGCGCTTCTCGCGGCGGGGACCGACCGCTTCGACCCGATCGACTGGTCGCGGCTGCAGGGCTGGGCCGACGACCAGGCGGTCAGCATCCTCCAGCAGCTCGGGCCGTCCGCACTCGTGACCGTGCCGCTTCGGGCCCGCGGCACGACGCCGGGCATTCTCGGCCTCATCATCCCGGCGGGCGACGGCGCCATGAGCGACGTCGACAGGGCGGTCCTGCGCCAGCTCGGCGACCGTGTGGCGCTCGCCATCGACAATGCCCGCCTGCTCCAAGCGGCACAGCGAGAGACAGAGGATCGGCGACAGGCAGACACGGCTCGGCAGTTGAGCGAGAGCACCCTGGCCGTCGTCTCCCGCTCGGGCCCCATCCTGCTGTTCGCCTGCGACGCGGACGGCAACATCGTGCACATCGACGGAGGGCTCCTCCCTCAGATCCGGCGCCGGTCGGAACCGCTCGTCGGGAGGAGCATCGCCCAGATCTTCCGTGAGGACCCTGTCGTGACCGACCTCGTCCGCCGGACGCTTGCCGGCGAGCAGATCCGGCGGGCCCAGTTCAACCTCGGTACGTTCAGCCTGGAGGCGTGGGCAGCGCCGATGCGCGCTGCCGACGGCGCCTTCGCCGGGTTCGCTGGCGTCGTCGTCGACGCCTCCGCCCGCGTGGCGGCGGAGGAGGCCGTGCTCGCGGCCGCCCGCCGGCAGGCGGCGCTCGTCGAGCATGTCGCCGACGTCATCGTCGTCGTCACCGCCGACGGTCACGTCCACTACGCCAACCCTGCGGTGCAGCGGGTGCTCGGCTATGCCTGGCGGTCCGGGGACGTGCTCGACGTCCTTTCCCTCGTCCATCCTGACGACCGCGACCGGTGCAAGGAGGAGATCGGTCGGGCCATCAGGCACCCAGGTGTGCAGGAGAGCGTCGAGTTCCGGATGCGGCACGCCAACGGGAGCTACCGGTTGATCCGCTCGATCGGGAACAATTTGGTCGACGACCCGGCGGTGGCGGGTTTCGTGATCACGCTGCGGGACGTCACCGACGAGACGGCCGCCTCGGAGCGGTTCCGCCACAATGCCGAGCGGCAGGCGGCGCTGGCGGATCTCGGGCGTTGGGCACTCGCCGGTCTCGACTACGACGATCTCGTCTCTGATGCCGTCACCGTGCTCGCCGAGCACTCCGGAGGCGAGTTCGTGCACGTCTTCGACGCCCTTCCGGACGCGGACTTCATCTCACTGTCGGCGCGCTACGGCGAGACGATCACCGGGAGCGACCTGTTCTCGGCCGACCCGACCTCGTCGCCGGCCAGCTTCGCCCTCGTCACCCAGCAGACGGTGTCGTGCGACGATCTGTCCGAGGAGGCGCGCTTCGACGTACCCGAGCTGTGGACGCGTTCGAACGCCGTCTCGGTCATCGAGGTGCCCATCCCCGGCCAGGACATGCCGGTCGGGGTGCTCGGCGTCGGATCGTCGCTTCGGGCGGCGTTCTCCACCGAGGACGTCAACTTCGTAAAGGCTGTAGCCAACGTCCTGGCCGCAGCCATGGAGCGCAACCGGGCCGAGATGGCCATGCGCCAGCAGGCACTCCAGGACCCGCTGACGGGGCTGCCGAACCGCTTGCTCCTGGCCGACCACGTGACCGTTGCAAACGGCATCGCCGGCAACCTGCCTGCGATGAGCGGGGCGGACCGGACGGTGTTCGTCCTCGACATCGATCGTTTCAAGGAGATCAACGACACCCTCGGCCATGCCATCGGGGATCTCGTGCTGCTGGAGGTTGCGCGGCGCCTGCGCCTGCTCGGGGATCCCGTGGAGGTGGTCGCCCGTCTCGGCGGCGACGAGTTCGCCCTCGTCGCCCACTTGGCGCGCGACGACGACCGGCTCGCCAGCCGGATCGACGAGGACCGGCTCGCCAGCCGGATCCTGTCGGTCCTCGGCGAGGCACTCGACGTCGGCGGCGTGAACCTCCGGCTGCGCGGCAGCATCGGCGTCGCCTCCGCCGACGTCGACCGGGACGGCAACCCCCTCGAGGTGCCGGCGCTGCTGAGGCGAGCCGAGGCAGCCATGTACCAAGCCAAGACGGAGCATCAAGGTGTTCGTCGCTACAGCGACGACCTCGAACGCTCCAGCCTCTCGCGGCTCGCCCTCGCCAGCGAGCTGGCCGAAGCGATCGACGAGGGACAGCTACGGCTGGACTACCAACCGAAGGTGCGCTGCGCCAACGGTGCCATCAGCGGCGTCGAGGCGCTCGTGCGCTGGCAGCATCCCACCCGCGGCCTCCTCCTGCCGGACGTGTTCGTGCCCTTGGCGGAGCAGACCGGCATCGTCCGCGAGCTGACGAGCTGGGTATTGCAGCGGGCCCTCGCCGAGTGCGCTTCCTGGCACCGGGCCGGCCATTCGATCCCCGTGGCGGTCAACCTCTCGGCCGGCACGGTGCACGACCCCGCTCTCCTCGACGCCGTCATGTCGGCGACGGCGCGAGCCGGGCTCTCGCCTGCCGCAATCGAGCTCGAGATCACCGAGAGCGCCGTCATGCGCGACCCTGCCGGCGCCCTCCGCTCGCTCGAGTCCCTCACGTCGAGGGGCGTCCGCTTCGCCCTCGACGATTTCGGCACGGGCTACTCGTCGCTCGGTTACCTGCAGCGCCTGCCGGTGGCGTCGGTCAAGATCGACAAGTCGTTCGTCAAGCCGCTCAGCAGGGGGACCGACTCGGTCGCCAGTGCCATCGTGCGAGCGGTCGTCGAGCTGGGCCACAGCCTCAACCTCGACGTCATCGCCGAGGGTGTCGACTCGGCCATGGCCCAGTCGGCGGTGACGGGGCTCGGGTGTGACGACATGCAGGGTTTCTTCATTGCGATGCCCATGGAGCCGCAGGCACTTCAGCCCTGGCTCAGCGAGCACGGTCACCGTCCCGGTGCTGCCCGGCCGGCACCTCGGCGCGTGGCGGGCACGGGCGGCGGCGCCGGCGGCGAATCCGGTCCGTTGACCGGCTAGCTGAACCGTGTGCGCAGTGTGACCGGAGGGGTACCCGCCCGGTCGCATCCGGTACGAGGTTCGCTACCGCATCGCCAGTTGGCCCGCCACGATCGGTTGCGGCAGACCCGTCGTTCCCATGAGGTGGCGGTCGACGCCGGCGGCGGCCGAGCGTCCCTCGGCGATCGCCCAGACGATGAGGCTCTGGCCGCGGGCCATGTCGCCGCAGGCGTAGACGCCGTCGCAGCCGGTGGCGAACTCCCGATCGACCGCGACGTTCCCGCTCGCATCGAGCTCGAGGCCGAGCTCGGCGACCACGCCGTTGCGCTCCGGCCCGGCAAAGCCCATCGCGAGCAGCACGAGATCCGCCTCCAGCTCGTACTCGGTGCCTGCCACGGGCACGAAGGCCGTTCGACCGTCGACGAGCTGCTGGGTCACCTGCTGCAGTCGGAGCGCCTCCACTCGGCCGTCGCCGAGCAGCTCGACGGTCCGCACCGCGAAGACGCGCTCGCCACCCTCCTCATGGGCCGACGACGTCCGGAAGATCAGCGGCCACGTCGGCCACGGATTGTCGGCCGCCCGTGTGGCCGGCGGCGCCGGGAGAATCTCGAGCTGGTGCACCGTGGCTGCCCCTTGACGGTGGACGGTCCCGAGACAGTCGGCTCCGGTGTCACCGCCCCCGATGATCACGACGTGCTTGCCGGCGGCGGTGATCGGCGTCGTGCCAAGGGATCCCTCGCACACGCGGTTGGACGCCTTCAGGTAATCCATGGCGAAATGGACGCCCTGCAGCTGGCGCCCGGGCACCTCAAGGTCGCGTGGCCGGGTTGAACCGCCGGCAAGTACGAGGGCGTCGAAGTCGGATCGCAGCGCCGTTGCGCTGAGAACGGTCGCATTCGCCGCTGCCGCCCCCGGCACCTCGGCGCCGGGGGCGCCGGCCGTACCGGCTGTACGGGCCCCGACGGACACCCCGGTCTCGAACACCGTTCCTTCCTTGCGCATCTGGGCGAGCCGGCGATCGAGCACCGCCTTTTCCATCTTGAACTCGGGTATGCCGTAGCGGAGCAAGCCACCGATGCGCTCCGCCCGTTCGTAGACGACCACTTCGTGGCCGGCCCGGGTGAGCTGCTGGGCGGCTGCTAGGCCGGCTGGACCTGACCCCACGACGGCCACGCGCCTTCCCGTCACGAGGCGCGCAAGTCTCGGCTCGAGCCGGGCGCCGGCCCACTCGGCGATCTCGAGCTCCACCTGCTTGATCGAGACGGGCTCTGCGTTGATGCCGAGCACGCACGAGCCCTCGCACGGGGCGGGGCACAGCCGCCCGGTGAACTCCGGGAAGTTGTTGGTCGCTTCCAGCCGGGCAGAGGCCTCGTGGAAACGGTCGCGGTACACGAGGTCGTTCCACTCCGGGATGAGGTTGCCGAGTGGGCAGCCCTCGTGACAGAACGGGATGCCGCAGTCCATGCACCGAGCGGCCTGTTCGCGCACCTTCTCGGCGCCGAAGGGCGCGTACACCTCTCGCCAGTCCTGCAGCCGCAGGCTGACCGGCCGACGCACCGGCGCCTCGCGCCCGAAGCGAAGGAAGCCTCTCGGATCAGCCATGCGCAGCCGCCATGATCGCCTCGTCGACCGCACGACCGGTCTCGATCGCGAGCCTCGTCGCCTCGAGCACGCGGCGGTAGTCGATCGGCATCACCTTGCGCATCGCCTGCAGGCTGGAGGGCGCCGCCGCGAGCCGAGCCGCCAAGGCGGAACCGGTGACGTCGGCGTGCCGTCCCAGGAGGTCGCCGACGAGCCGCTCGTCCTCCGCGTCGAGCGTCTCGAGGGTCACCATGTCGAGGTTGCAGCGGCGATCGAGCAGGCCGTCCGGGTCGTAGACGTAGGCGACGCCGCCCGACATGCCGGCGGCGAAGTTGCGCCCGGTCGGGCCGAGGACGAGCACCGACCCACCCGTCATGTACTCGCAGGCGTGGTCGCCGACGCCCTCCACGATCGCCACCGCCCCGCTGTTGCGGACCGCGAAGCGCTCCCCGGCCACACCGTTGACGAACAGCTCGCCCGAGGTGGCCCCATAGAGGGCGACGTTGCCGATCACCACGTTATCCTCGGCGGCGCGGCCGACGTTCGGCGGCGAGGCGATGATCAGCCGGCCACCTGAGAGGCCCTTGCCGACGTAGTCGTTGGCCTCACCGCGCAGGCTGAGGGTGATGCCCGGCGCCAGCCAGGCGCCGAAGGAACCGCCTGCCGAGCCGTGCAGGTCGATCCGGATGGTGTCGTCCGGGAGGCCGTGCTCGCCGTAGCGGCGGGCAACCGCGCCGCTCAGCATCCCGCCGACGGTGCGGTCGACGTTGCGCATCCGGAGCTTGAGCCGGACCGGGTCGCCGCGTTCCAGCGCGGGGGTGGCCAGCTCGATGAGCCGCTGGTCGAGGACGTCCTCGAGGTGGTGCTCCTGGGGGCGGGTGTGATGGGTCTCGTCGGACGCCGCCTCGGTGCGGTGGAGGAGGGCGGAGAGGTCGAGGAGCCGCGCCTTCCAGTGTTCGATGTCGGTGCGGGGCTGGAGCAGGTCGGTGCGACCGATCAGCTCCTCGAAACGGCGGAATCCCAGCGCCGCCATCCGCTCGCGCACGTCCTCGGCGAGGAAGAGCATGAAGGCGATCACGTGCTCGGGGGTGCCGGCGAACCGCCTGCGCAGCTCGGGGTCCTGGGTGGCGATCCCCACCGGGCAGGTGTTGAGGTGGCAGACCCGCATCATCACGCAGCCGGAGGCGATGAGCGGCGCGGTGCTGAAGCCGAACTCGTCGGCGCCGAGCATGGCCCCGACCAGCACGTCGCGTCCCGTCTTGAGCTGGCCGTCGACCTGGAGGACGACCCGGCTGCGCAGACCCTGGGACACCAGCACCTGCTGGGCCTCCGAGAGCCCCAGCTCCCAGGGGACACCCGCGTGCTTGACGGAGGAGAGGGGAGAGGCGCCGGTACCACCGTCGTAGCCGGCGATGACGATGTGGTCCGCCCGGGCTTTGGCCACCCCGGCGGCGACCGTGCCCACCCCGACCTCCGAGACCAGCTTGACGCTGATCCGGGCCTCGGGGTTGGCCATATTGAGGTCGTGGATGAGCTGGGCGAGGTCCTCGATCGAGTAGATGTCGTGGTGCGGCGGCGGTGAGATCAGGCCCACCCCGGGGGTGGCGTAGCGGAGCCGGGCGATGACCTCGTCGACCTTGTTGCCGGGGAGCTGGCCGCCCTCACCGGGCTTGGCCCCCTGGGCGATCTTGATCTGGAGCTCATCGGCGTTGACCAGGTAGTTGGCGGTGACCCCGAAGCGGCCGGACGCCACCTGCTTGATGGCGCTGCGCCGGTTGTCACCATTGGGGTCGACGACGTAGCGCTCCGGGTCCTCCCCGCCCTCTCCGGTGTTGGACTTGGCGCCGA
>JBEKMC010000007.1:0-58239 GCA_050008715.1 Acidimicrobiales bacterium
TTGTTCGGCGAATTCCCGAGGTTGTACAAGGTGCAGCGCCCCATGTTCAAGCGCCTGAATGGCGGCAGTGCCGGGTCACCCTCATGATCCGTCGCTCCGGCTCCTCCTTGATGGCTGAAAGGACGTCATGGTCGCGCTGAGACGGGCGGGCCGGGTGGCCCTGGTCGGCTACGGCTTCGGCGGGTCGACGTTTCACGCACCGTTCATCGCCACCGAGCCACGTCTCGAGCTCGTCGCCGTCGTCACGGGGAATCCGCAGCGCCAGGCCGATGTCGCCGCACGGTATTCCGAGGTGAGAGTCCTCCCGAGGTTCGAGGACCTGTTGGCGTGCATCGATGTAGCCGATCTGGTGGTTGTGTCGACGCCGAACTCCACCCATCGGGACATCGCCGAGGCCGTGCTGACGAGCGGCCGGCCGGTCGTCGTGGACAAGCCGGTGGCGACGACGGCAGCAGACGTGCGTCGCCTCGCCGAGATAGCGGATCGTGCCGGCACCGTCGTCGTGCCGTTCCAGAACCGCCGTTGGGATGGCGACTTTCGCACCGTCGTCGCGTTGCTCAACTCCCGAACGATCGGGGTAGTGCACGCGTTTGAGTCGCGCTTCGAACGCTGGCAGCCGCAGGTGCCGACCGGTCCCGACCGGTCCTGGAAGCGCGACCCTTCGCCGCGGGCCGGCGTCGGCATCCTCTATGACCTCGGGAGCCATGTAATCGACCAGGCAGTCGTGTTGTTCGGTCGACCGGCGTCCGTCTATGCCGAGGTCGGAACTCGTCGGCCCGGCGCCGGAGTCGATGACGATGTGTTCGTTGCACTGCAATACCCGGACGGCCCGCGGGTTCACCTTTGGACGAGTGCGGTCGCGGCGGATCGGGGACCTCGCTTTCGGCTGCTCGGAAGCGGGGGCGCCTATGTGAAGCTGGGTACGGACGTTCAGGAGGCCTCCCTCATCGCCGGCCACCTGCCGATGGAACCGAACTGGGGTGAGGAGCCGCCTGGGTCGTGGGGATACCTCGACACGGGGCTTGCGCGCCGAGCCGTTCCCACGCAGCCGGGCGCATACCAGCTGTTCTACGCCGGGATTGCTGCCTATCTGTGTGACGGCGAACCTCCTCCTGTGGATGTTGCGGACGCGGTCGTCACTGCGGAAGTCATTGACGCTGCCTACCTTTCTGCTCGCACCGGGAGCGTCATAGGCCTCAAGGCCCTCGAGGCCGGGACGCAGCATTAGCTGCGCCGGCGCGGCGGCGGGATCCAGCGCCACTTCCCAGGCCCACCTTCGATGCGGTAACCCTCCTGGCTCTTCATCGCATGATGCATCCTGCACAGTCGGCACAGGTTCGACAGCATCGTCTTACCGCCTTTGGCGAATTCGACGATGTGGTCGATCTCCAGATGGAAGGTGCTGGCGCAGCCAGGCACGACACAGGTTCGGTCGCGGACGGCGAGAGCCGTCTGCACGCTCGCCGGGATGGTTCGAGTGCAGGAGAACACGGACGTCACGTCACAGCCGCTCTCGACGACCAGGCGCACGCGAGCCGTGTCCAGGTACTGCTGAACGACGGACAACGGGACGTGACCACCGCCTTCTACGGTGCATTCCTCTCCTGGCCCCAATGCTCCACGCCGGAGCGCCTCGAAATCGACGTGGAACAGGATGGTGGAGTCCTGTCTTCGAGACCGAGGCCGAGTGCCGGGACGGCCGACCGGCTCAGCCTCTGCCCTGGGAGCCTCGCCGTCGGGAGTCACACCACGGCGTCCGGATAAGCCGGCCTCGTCGCGAGGGTGTGCTGCAGGGGCTTCCCGAGCACCACAGGACCCGACTCGGCCAGTCGCCGGCGCGGCGGCAGCAGCGGCACGGCCAGAACCCTGCGGACCGCCTGACCCGACTCGGTCAGGCGCCGGCGCGCCGGCTGAGCGAGTGCGGAGTGTCCCAAATTCAGGTGGGGCGGCTCCGGCCTCGCCGGTGGCGATCGCGACGAGAGCATCGGCGAGATAGGCCTCCCTGGCCTCGCGTGACCCTGCTCGTCGGGCGACGTCGAAGAGGTGGTTGGCCTCAGTCTCGATCCCGGAGAGGAAGAGGGCGCCATCTTCCGGTGTGAGGGAGAAACGGCCCTTGAACGAACCGTCGGCATCCAACCAGGTGCGGAGATGACGGGCGGCCCGGATCCGGGCGTGGCGGGCTTCATCCTGCTCCCGGGATCGGGCGGCAGCCTCGATCTTGTCTGCCTCGTCACGCAGCTCACGAAGTGATCCGGTTCGTGCCCGATCAAGCAGCACCCGTGCGGCCGACGGGTCGGCGGCCCCGCCACGGGCGACGTGGGCGGCCTGTTCAGCGGAGAGCTCGCCGGCCCGCAGCGCCCCCTCCAGCTCCGGCAGGTCGCACAGCCGACCTGCCGTCGAAATCAGCGAGCGAGCAGCCCCAGTGGGCGCCCCCGTACGGTCGCCGAGCCATGACTCTGCACTCTTGTGCCCGCAACGCTCGAAGTGGCGCGTCTCGTCGACTCGCTTGGCACACAGGGCGATGCCGGCGGAGGCCAGCCTCGAGATCGCGGAGAACCGCTCCACGAGCAGGGCAGCGTCCGACCCCGACAGGGTATCTCCGTCAAGATCCTTCACGACCCCACCGAGCATGGAGGTGACCTTCGACAGCTCCTCGGCCAGCACGCCTGCTCCTTCCCCGACCCAACCCAACGGACCAAGAGGCGCTCAGCGCGAGATGTGTCCACACCGCCAACGTCTGACGGCGAACACGTGTTCGTAGATTAGCAGACGGGTGTATCAACGGGACGTCACGCAAATAGTTGCATAGTGCATGCATATGTGTCTAGGGTGGACTCCTGATGACGTCCATCCGGACACGAACCCAGCCAGAAGTCACCCGGATCGAGGAGGCGTTGGCGGATCTGCTCCGGCTCACCGGATCCGTGCGTGTGCACGAGGCTCGGATGAAGATGGCGGGTCTGCGAGCATCACGCACTCAGCTGGGCTTTCTCGGGTGGCTGGCAGAACGCGGACCCACACCGGTGTCCAAGTTGGCGAAGTGGGCTGACGTCAGCCAGCCGGCCGCCAGCCGGGCATTGAGCCACCTCGTGGCGGAAGGTCTCGTCGCGGGGTCCACCGACGGTTCCGACGGACGTGTGAACCTCATGAGGCTGACGCCGAAAGGTTTGCGAGCCCGCATCCGCGTCCTCGACCTCATGCGGATGCAGCTGTCCTCCGCTCTCTCCGACATGTCGCCAGTCGACCGGGTGAAGCTGGCCGACCTGCTCGCGCAGCTCGTCAAAGGACTGCGTGCCGATCGCACGACCGAAGGAGCCTGATCATGACCGACTTCGCCGCTCACATCGGTTCATCCGGCCCGGCCAGTCGTGCTCGCCACGCCGTGAACGAGCCCATGATCGCTCACTGGTGCGACGCCATGGGTGACGGCAATCCCTCCTATACCGACGAAGAGTTCGCCGCCCAGTCAGTGCATGGCGGAATCGTGGCGCCGCCGGCGATGCTCGACGTGTGGGACCGGGGAGGGCTCACGGCGGCCCGCAATGCCGGCAGCCCTCGGACCGGCGTGATCCAGGAGCTGTTCGCGCAGGGGTACGACTCGATCGTGGCGGTCAACACCGAGCTCGAGTTCCCGCGCTACCTGCGCCCTGGCGAACTGATCTCAAATGTGGAGACGCTGGACGACGTCTCGGCGCTCAAGGCCACGGCCCGGGGCCCCGGGCACTTCGTCACGACGCACCATCGCTTCACGAACCAGCACGACGCGCACGTCGGCGACTTGATGTTCCGCATCCTCCTCTTCCACCCACAAGCGAGGGACGCCACCGCGCTGCCCAAGACCCAGACAACCGCCGGCACATCCCTCGACCCCGGCACCGACCCCGGCACCGAGCCCGGCACCGACCCCGGCACCGACCCCGGCACCGACCCAGGCACCCGCCCCGGTAGCGCCCCCGATCCCGACCCCTCCCTGCGACCACCGCCGGCCATCAACGAAGACAACCGCTTCTTCTGGGACGGCGTCGCGCGCCATGAATTGCGGATCCAGCGCTGCGCCTCCTGTGGGCACCTGCACATGCCCCCGGGCCCGAGATGCCCGGACTGCGGCTCGTTCGAGATGGGTTGGGTCGTCGCATCCGGGCAGGGCCGGCTCTACAGCTTCGCGGTGCCGGAGTACCCGAGAGTGGCGGGTTTCTCGTATCCGCTGACGGTGGCGCTCGTCGAGCTGGCGGAAGGAACCCGCATCGTCGCCAACCTCGTGGGCCTCGACCCGCGCCGCGATGTGTCCATCGGGATGCCGCTCGAATTGTGTTGGCTCGACGGTGCCACATTGCCGCTGCCGCAGTTCCGGGCGCCGGCTCCGACGCGCTCGGTAACCACCTTGCGGGCGGCCGACCTCACGGCGGGCGACAGCTTCCCGCTGTGCTCACTTCCCATCACGACGACGCTCGTCGTGGCGGGCGCCATCGCCACGCGGGACTACACGCCCGTGCACCACGACCGTGCCGTGGCAGAACGCGAAGGGTCCAAGGACGTGTTTCTCAACATCAACACATCGGTCGGGCTGCTACAGCGGGTCGTATCGGACTGGGCCGGCCCCGAGGCGGTCTTCCGCTCGATTCGTGTCCGGCTCGGAGCGCCTGGTTACCCGGGAGATCTCCTGACCTTCTCCGGGGAGGTAGCAGCCGCGGACGTCGATGCGGGCACGGCCACGGTGAGCGTGACCGCCCGCGACTCGCTCGGCGATCATGCAATCGCCACGATCGAACTGACGCTGCCCGAGCACGCGAGGGCCTCGTGAGCCGTCACTCGTACGCCGGCAACACGGCCATCTGCGGCATCGGTGCGACAGAATTCTCGAAACAGTCCGGTCGTAGCGAGCTCCGCCTCGCCCTCGAGGCCTGCGTGGCGGCCCTCGAAGATGCCGGCGTGAAGGCCAGCGAAGTCAACGGACTGTCGACCTTCACGATGGAGACCAACCCGGAGACGGAGCTGATGCGTCTCCTCGGCATCTCTGAGCTCCGCCATTTCAGCCGCGTGCACTTCGGCGGTGGGGCGCCCTGCGCGACCGTGCAGTTGGCGGCGATGGCGGTCAACGAAGGCGTGGCGGACTACGTGCTCTGTTATCGGGCGTTCAACGAGCGATCCGGGCATCGTTTCGGGGCGGGCGTGCAGGCGCGTCCACCGGTTGCCACCGCCGAGGAGGCGCAGTATGCGTGGACTTCGCCCTTCGGCTTGTTGACGCCGGCTTCCTGGGTCGCCATGTTCGCCCGGCGGATCATGCACGAGCACGGCGTGACGAGCGAGGACTTCGGGCGCGTGGCGGTTGCCGACCGGCGGCACGCTGCCAACAACCCGGCGGCCCACTTCTACGGCAGGCCCATCACCCTCGAGGAGCACCAGGCGAGCCGCTTTATCGTGGAGCCGCTCCATCTGCTCGACTGCTGTCAGGAGACTGATGGCGGCCAGGCCATCCTCGTGACGAGCCTCGAACGCGCCCGGGACCTCCGAGCCACGCCAGCGGTCATCGAGGCGGCCGCACAGGGGATGGCGGACGAGCAGCAAATGATGCGGTCCTATTTTCGGCAGTCACTCACCGGCTTGCCCGAGATGGCGACGTGCGCTCGCCAGATCTGGGAGACATCGGGATTAGGGCCTGAAGACGTGCAGACGGCCGTCTTCTACGACCACTTCACGCCGTTCGTGCTCCCACAGATCGAGGAGTTCGGCTTCTGCGGCAGGGGCGAAGCTCGGCACTTCATCGCCGACGGGAACATCGAGCTCGGTGGCCGGTTGCCGATCAACACGCATGGCGGGCAGCTCGGCGAGGCCTACCTTCACGGGATGAACGGCATCGCCGAAGGGGTACGGCAGATCCGCGGCACGTCGGTGAACCAGGTGATCGGCGCACAGCACGTTCTCGTCACGGGCGGGACCGGGGTCCCGACGAGCGCGCTGCTGTTGGGGGCCGACCGCTAGGTCGTCAGCCGACGGCCTGGCAGGCCGCTAGGTCGTCAGCCGGCGGGCGAGCGGCCGCTCCGCCACGGGCCGCTCAGACCCAGTGCTGGGCGTTCCGCAGGGCGGTCGTCATGATCGTGAGCGTCGGGTTGTGCCCTCCGGCAGACGGGAAGACGCCGCCGTCGGCGACGAAGACGTTGTCGAGGAAATGGTGGCGCCCGGTGCTGTCGGTAACCGATGTCCTCGGGTCGAGCCCCATCCGCATGCCACCCATCACGTGGGCTGTCTGGACCGTGACGCCGGCGCCGATCGGGAAACGCTGCGAAGGATCTTCTGGCAGGGCGATGGCGGCACTCGCGCCCGCCGCCTTCAGCAGACGCACGACCCAGGGCATGTAGAAGGCCTGAGCGGCAAGCTCGTGGCGACCGGGCGCGTACGTGATGCGGGCGACCGGCAGGCCGCGCCAGTCTCGCACCGTCGGGTCGAGGTCGACTCGGTTCGTGGCATACGGCAGGTCCTCTCCCATGAGCGTGAGCCCGAGGAGGCGGTCCCGCAACAGGCTTGCCCGCATCAGGCGCTTGAACTCCACGCCGAAGGGGTGTTCGGGGGCGATGATCTTGAGGATCTGCTGGTACTGGAACGCCTCGTCGAGTGGTCGGTCGGTGCCCCCGAGCTCGATCTTGCCGGCACGGAAGTAAGGAAGGCCGGCAGTGTGAGCCGCCGCCCGGGCGCCCGGAAAGTCGGGATCGGCGAAGTCGTCGATGTCGTGGCTGTGATCACGACCCCGGTGGGCGTGCAGGCGCTCGTCGAGATAGATACCGGAGCCGTCCGTGAACCAGTGGAACAGCATGTAGCGGCCTGCGACCCGGTGTGGGTCCGGGAGGGACGACAGCAGGGCCAGTCGAGAGGACTCGATGGCGTTGCCCCCGAGCACGACTTGGTCAGCCGCCATCGTGTGCCGCGCTCCCGACCCGTCGATCCACGTCACGCCGGTGGCACGACCGCCGCTCGTCTCCACGCGGACGACGGTCGACTCGGCCATGAGCTCGGCGCCGGCCAGCAGCGCCTTGCGCAACGGCGCCAGGGGACCCACGCGGGCGTGGATCGGGCAGCCGTACCCCGTGCAGAAACCACAGTTGTTGCACGCCGGCCGCCCGTCGTACTCCTGGCTCGTGATCGCCATCGCAGCGGGGAACGGATGCAGCCCGACCTTGGTGCACCCCTGCGCAACGACGAGCGAGGAGTACTGCGGCGGCCCGGGCGGCATCGGGAACGGCCCGCTCCGCGGGGCGTGCGCCAGCGTGAGCTTCGGCAGCCGGGCGACGTCCCCCTGCACCCCGATCAGGTGTTCCATCTCCTCGTAGAACGGGGCGATCTCCGCGTAGTCGAAGGGCCAGTCCTCGACGGCGGCGCCGGCGATGGGGCCGAGGAGGGAGAGTTTCTTGAAGTCGATGTCCCAGAAACGCGGCGTCTTCCCGTCCCAATGGACTGCGCCACCGCCGACGGTCTGTGCGAGCGGTTGCACCTGCCCGACATAAGGGGACTTGTCCGACGTCGAGGTGCGGAACACCCGGGGGTCGGTGACCGGGTCGGGCGCGCCGAAGTTGCGGTACATCTTCAGCTCGTCGTTGGAAAAGAGCGTGCCCGGCCGCTGTGCCTCGAGATTCGTGAAGAAGTTCCGTCCCTTCTCGAGAATCGTGACGTCGTGTCCGGCTTCTGCCAGCACCATGGCCGCCGTAGCAGCGCCGGCTCCGCTGCCGACCACGATGGTCCGGGTTGTCATGGTCGCCTCGTCACTTCTCGTTGGACACGGCGATGAGCGCCATCAGCTTCTTGGCGGTTGCGTTTGGGACGTACGGGTCAGGACCGTCGGAGTCGGACACTTCGGCCGGCGTGTAGCCACGGGGTTGCACGTCGCCCGGGAACTTGATGTCCCGCCATCCGACAAGACCAGCGTTGCCCCCGTACTCCGGGGCCGAGTACATCGCCTCGATCGTGTGGCCGAACAGCAACGTCGTGAAGCCGCCCGGGTCCTTCACGAGGGCAACGTCCTTGCGGTCGACCGTTGCGGTGACGAAGTCACCACCGGCGGCTGCGTCGAGGGCGGCAATGCCGTGCGAGTAGGCCGTGCGCCAAGCGGCAAGGCGGGTCTTCCATGCCTTCGTCTCGGCCGGCCCGAGGCCGATGAAATGTGCCATGTCGTCGGTGGGGAAGCCCGCCCGGTTCGAGAAGGGACCGCCGGCGAAGACGGATTGCGGAGACAGCAGGAGGGCGCCGAGCATCGTGTCGATGTAGCGGACAGCCTGTGCCTCCCGGGCACCCGGGTGGCCCGCCTCGGCGGGATCGTCGAGGGGGCCGGGCACGAGGCGGGCGGTGGCTTCTTCGACGACGCTCGCCTCGTGGGCGTCGAACACCAGAAACCCGCCCCGGTGCGTGCCGACAGGGAGCGTGGTCGTCGTGGTCTGCTTGTCCGCCGCAGGCGCGGCCGGCGTGTTCGTGCAGCCGGCGAGCAGCTCGGCCGGGAGCAGGGCGGCGAGGGCGGTGAAGCCGGTGCCCTGCAGCACGCTTCGCCTCGAGATGTGGGTCACGTCGGAGAGCATTTCATTCAGGTGGGGTCGAGGGGTAGCTGGGCTGACGGGGCGCGCTCGACCGGTGGCCCGATAACGGCCAGCACGGCGCCGGCACCGACCTGGTCGCCGGCGGCGACAAAGATCTCGTGCACGGTCCCTTCGCCGGGACTGCGCACCGGATGTTCCATCTTCATCGCCTCGAGGATGAGGACGGCGTGCCCCTTGGAGACCACGTCGCCGACGGCCACGAGCACGCGCGTGACGGAGCCCGGCATGGGCGACAGGAGGGAACCTTCGGCCATGAGACCACCGGGAAGCGCAAAGCGCGGCACCTCGACGACAGCAGAGTGGCCGAGTGGGCTGTCGAGGTAGGTGGTCTCGCCGTCCGCGTGCACGTATACCCGAAGTGTGCGGCCCGCGACGACGAGGTCCACGTGCTCTGCGGTAGCCGCCGAGACGCCGACGACGGTATCGCCGGCGCCCGGTTGCGAGCTCCACTCACCGGTGCCCTTCGACACCCACGCCAGCGTCGCCCCTACGGCTCGGTCACCGCCGATCTCGTAGAACACCGTCAGCTCCTCCCCCTGGTGCCGAAAGCGCGCCCGCTGCGGAAGGTCGCGCACATTTCGCCAGCCCGAGGGCACTCGCGGTTGCACGGCGGGGGTGGCACGGCGCACCGCCTGGCCTGCGAGGGCGGCGGCGACACAATGCGCCGCGACCCGCTCGCGCGCCGGCGCCAACCCATCACTCGGCTCGGAAAGCGACACGGGATCGTTCCGCTCGAAAAAGGCCGTGTCGGTCCGGCCCGAGAGGAACTCGGGATGGCGCAGCACCCCCACGAGCAGATCGCGATTCGTCGTGACGCCGTGGAGACGCGCTCGCTCGAGGGCGGAGGCCAAACGCCGGGCGGCCTCGGGGCGGGTAGGTGCCCAGGCGATCACCTTCGCGAGCATGGCGTCGTAATAGGGCGACACCGTCGAGCCGGACACGACGCCCGCGTCGACCCGGAGCCCGTCGCCCGGATCGATCTCGAAGCGGGACAACGTCCCGGCGGCCGGCAGGAACCCGGCACCGACATCCTCCGCGTACAGGCGGGCCTCGATGGCATGCCCACGGATCTCGGCGCCGAGGACCTCGGGCGGGAGGGCGCCGCCCTCCGCCACGAGCAGCTGCAGGGCGACGAGGTCGAGACCGGTGACGGCCTCGGTGACGGGGTGCTCCACCTGTAGCCGCGTGTTGACCTCGAGGAAGAAGAAACCGCCCCCCTCGTCCACGACGAACTCCACAGTCCCGGCACCCCGGTAGCCGATCGCACGGGCGGCCGACACGGCTGCCTCGCCCAGAGCCGCTCGCAGCTCCGGGCCAACCGCGGGCGACGGGCATTCCTCCACGACCTTCTGGTAACGCCGCTGGATCGAGCACTCGCGCTCGAACAGGTGCACGACGCCACCGTGCGCGTCCGCAAGCACCTGCACCTCGATGTGGCGCGGGGCGACGACGAGCCGTTCGGCGAAGAGCGTGCCGTCGCCGAAGGCGCCTTCGGCTTCGCGGCGTGTCGACTCGACGATGGCGGCGAGGCCGTCCGGTCCCGAGAGCGCCCGCATGCCCCGGCCGCCACCGCCGAAGGCGGCTTTGAGCAGCAGCGGCCATCCGAGCTCTGCTGCGAGAGCCAGGACGTCGGCAGGCTCGCCGACGACCGCTCCTGGGAGGACAGGGACGCCGTGCGACGACATCAGCTCCTTGGCGGCCGGCTTGGAGCCCATCGCCTCGATGGCCTCGGGTGTCGGCCCGACAAAGGTGATGCCGGCGGCACCGCACGCTCGGGCGAAGGCGGCATTCTCTGAGAGAAAGCCGTAACCGGGGTGGACGGCGTCTGCTCCCGACGAGCGAGCTGCCGCAATGAGTGCGGCGGCGTTCAGGTACGTCTCGCCCGGGCTGTTCCCAACGAGGCGGACGGCGAGATCCGCCTCGGAGACGAAGGGAAGCCCGGCGTCGGCGTCCGAGTACACGGCGACCGTGGACACGCCGAGGGCACGGGCGGTGCGGAAAATCCGGCGGGCGATCTCCCCGCGGTTGGCGACGAGGAGGCGGTTGATGGTCGTCACGATTCGGCCCCCGCTACATCCGGAAGACGCCGTAGCCGGTGCGTCCCTCGACGACCTGCGAATGCACCGCCGACAAGGCGATGCCGAGCGCCGTCCGCGTGTCGCGCGGGTCGATGATCCCGTCGTCGTAGCACTTGCCCGTCATGAACATGGCAGCCTGCTCGCGCTCGATCTGGGCTTCCACGAACTGCCGGCGGAGGGCGTCCTCCTCCTCGGAGTACGCCTTGCCGGTGGCTTCGGCGGCTTGGCGGCCCACGATCGACAGCACGCCGGCAAGCTGGGTCGGTCCCATCACGGCGACTTTGGCCCCGGGCCAGGTGAACAGGAAGCGCGGCCCGAACGCGCGTCCGCACATGCCGTAGTTGCCGGCGCCGTAGGAGGCTCCCATGATCACGCTCAGGTGCGGCACACCGCTGTTGGACACGGCGTTGATCATCTTCGAGCCGTCCTTCACCATGCCGGCTTGCTCGTACTGCTTGCCGACCATGTAGCCGGTCGTGTTGTGCAGGAACAGGAGCGGCGCGTCGATCTGGTTGGCGAGCAGGATGAACTCGGTGGCCTTCTTCGACTCGTCCATGAAGAGCACGCCGCGGCTGTTGGCGAGGATTCCGATCGGATAGCCGTGGATGGAGGCCCAGCCCGTGACGAGGCTCGTCCCGTAAGTGGGCTTGTACTCGTCGAAGCGGGATCCGTCCACCACGCGGGCGATCACCTCGAGCGGGTCGAAGGGCACGCGCAGCTCGGACGAGACCACGCCGAGGAGCTCGTCGGGGTCGTAGGCAGGATCGTCAGCGGACCGCGATGGCGCCGGCCCCCGCTTGCGCCAGTTCAGGTCGGCGACGATCTGGCGACCGATGCGGATGCAGTCAGTTTCGTCGACTGCGAGGTAGTCGGCGAGCCCCGAGACGCGAGCGTGCATCTCGGCTCCGCCGAGCTCCTCGTCCTCGGCATCTTCGCCTGTCGCCATCTTGACGAGCGGCGGGCCGCCGAGGAAGACCTTGGCCGCCCGGTCGACCATGACGGCGTAGTCGCACATGCCCGGGACGTACGCGCCACCAGCCGTCGAGTTCCCGAACACGAGGGCGATGGTGGGGATGCCGGCAGCAGACAGGCGCGTCAGGTCGCGGAAACTCTGGCCACCGGGCACGAAGATGTCCGCCTGGGTCGGTAGATCCGCCCCGCCGGACTCGACGAGATTGATCACCGGCAGGCGGTTCTCTCTGGCGATCTCCAGCGCCCGCAAGGACTTTCGCAGCGTGTACGGGTTCGAGGAGCCTCCGCGCACGGTGGGGTCGTTCGCCGAGATGACGCATTCGACGCCCGAGACGACACCCACACCGGTGACGCAGCTCGCGCCCACGTGGAAGTCGGTTCCGTAGGCGGCGAGCGGTGACAGCTCGAGGAAGGCCGTATCGGCGTCGAGGAGGAGCTCGATCCGCTCCCGAACGAGGAGCTTTCCTCGGGCTCGATGCCGCTCCCGATAGCGCTCACCGCCGCCGGCGCGGGCGATGGCGAGCTGGCGGTCGTGCTCTGCGAGCAGCTCGAGCGAGCCGGCGCGATTGGCGGCGTAGGTGTCGCTCGTCGTGTCGAGCACGCTTTCGAGAACCGGCAACTCGCTCCTTTCGCCACTCTGCCTCGCCTCGCCGGTGCCACGGGAGGTGCCGACACCGTACAGAATCACGGGCATGAACATCGGTGTCGTCTTCCCACAGACCGAGATCGGGCACGACGCCGGCGGCGTCCGGGCCTATGCCGAGGCAGCCGAAGCGCTCGGGTACTCGCACGTGCTCGCATACGACCACGTGCTCGGCGCGGACACGAACGTCCACACCGATTGGGAGGGGCCGTACGACCTCCACAGCTCGTTCCACGAGCCCTTCGTCCTGTTCGGCTTCCTCGCAGGGTTCACGTCGCTCGAAGTCGTCACGGGAATCCTCATCGGGCCGCAGCGGCAGACGGCCCTCGTCGCCAAGCAGGCGGCTGCGGTCGACGTGTTCACCGGGGGAAAGCTCCGTCTCGGGCTCGGTATCGGCTGGAACGAAGTCGAGTACGAGGCGCTCGGCAAGGACTTCGCCAACCGCGGTCTCCGCCTCGAGGAGCAGATTCCCCTCTTGCGGCGGCTGTTCACCGAAGAGAGCGTCACGTTCGAGGGCGCCTACGAGCGCGTCGTCGGCGCCGGGCTGTGCCCACTCCCGGTCCAGCGCCCGATCCCGATCTGGGTCGGTGGGCGGAGCAAGCGGGCCCTTCGGCGTGCCGGGCGCCTGGCCGACGGTTGGTTCCCTCTCGTCGTACCCAACCACGGCCTCGACGAGGCCATCGAAGCGGTTCGCTCCGGTGCCGAAGCGGCCGGTCGCGACCCGGCGAGCCTCGGGATGGAGGGTCGCATCAACGCAGGCGCCGGCGAGGACGAGCTGGCGCGGCACCTCATGCTCTGGAAGGCCGCCGGGGCGACGCACCTGTCGGTCAACACGATGGGCGCGGGCCTCCGCGGAGCCGACGCGCACATCGCAGCCATCGCGGCAGCGGCCGAGGTCGCGATGTCCTGAGGCGGGCGCTGCGGGCTGTAGTTTCGACTCGGTGCACTCTCTCGAGGGCGTCAACGAGGACGCCGTCACGGACTCGGCGCCGACCGCACCAGTCGTCACGGCCAGCCAGCTCACGAAACGTTTCGGATCGTTCACCGCTGTCGACTCGGTCTGCTTCGAGATCGCACGGGGCGAGGCGTTCGGGTTTCTCGGACCGAATGGCGCCGGCAAGACCTCCACGATGCGAATGATCTCCTGCCTCAGCCCGGTCACGTCCGGCTCGTTGCGCGTGCTCGGGATGGACCCGGCGACCGACGGGCCCCGCATCCGCGGGCGGCTCGGGCTCGTGCCGCAGGAGGACACGCTCGACCTCGAGCTGACGGTGCGCGACAACCTCTACCTCTACGGCCGTTACTTCGACCTGCCGAAGCGGGTGGTGCGCCAGCGAGTCGAGGAGCTGCTCGACTTCGCCCAGCTGACCGAACGTGGGAACGACCAGGTCGACAAGTTGAGCGGCGGGATGAAACGACGGCTGACCATCGCCCGCGCGCTCGTCTCCGAGCCAGAGCTCGTCATCCTCGACGAGCCGACGACCGGCCTCGACCCGCAGGCACGCCACCTGCTGTGGGATCGGCTGTACCGCCTCAAGCAACAAGGCGTCACGCTCGTCATCACGACGCACTACATGGACGAGGCCGAGCAGCTCTGCGACCGTCTGGTCGTCATGGACGGCGGGCGGATCGCCGCCGAAGGGTCACCGCTGTCGCTCATCGCCGACTGGTCGTCACGCGAGGTCGTAGAGCTGCGATTCGGAGCGGACGAGAACGCTGCAGTCGGCGAGCAGCTGATGGGCTTCGCCGAGCGCGTCGAGGTGCTGCCCGACCGGGTGCTGCTGTACGCCGACGACGGGGACGAGGTGATGCACGCCATCCACTCGGCCGGCTGGCGCCCACAGAGCGCTCTCGTGCGCCGCTCGAGTCTCGAAGACGTCTTCCTCCGGCTCACGGGCAGGAGCCTGGTCGATTGAGCACGACGGCGGCGCCCGAGGTCCCGTTCGACGCCGCACGCGACGGGGGAAGGCCCGGTGCGTGGCGGGTGTACGGCTACATGCTGCTGCGCTACAAGCGCACCTGGCGCGGAACACTCACGACGAGCTTCCTCTACCCGGTGCTGTACCTGCTCGCCATGGGCGTCGGGCTCGGCCATCTCGTCGACCAGCACCTCGCCGGTGGCGGGTCGTCCGGCCTCTCCCGGCTGGGCGGGCAAACCTATGTGGAGTTCATCGCTCCCGGTCTGCTCGCTGCCACGGCGATGCAGATGGGCTACAACGAGGCCACCTACCCGGTCATGCACGGCGTGAAATGGGACCGAGTCTTCTTCGCGATGATCGCCACACCGATCCCGGTGCGCAGCATTCAGCTCGGGCACTTGGGCTTCATCGCCACGCGACTTGCCGCCGCCGCCGGCATCTTCCTGGCGATCATCGCCGTGTTCGGCGACGTGCGTTCCCTCTGGGCGATCCTTGCCCTCCCGGCTGCGGTGCTCACTGGCCTGGCGTTCTCGGCGCCCATGAGCGCGTTCAGCGCCAAGCAGGAGAACGACAACGCGTTCTCGCTCGTCTACCGCATGGGCGTCATCCCGCTCTTCCTGTTCTCGGGCACGTTCTTCCCGCTCTCGGAGCTGCCCACCTGGCTGCAGGATGTCGCTCGGGCGACGCCGCTGTACCACGGCGTCGCCCTGTGCAGGGGCCTCGTGCTCGGCAACCTCGGTCTCGCCGACGGGCTGGCGCATGCGGGCTACCTCCTCGCCATGATCGCCGCCGGCGTCCTCTGGGCTCGGCGGACGTACCCGGCACGGATGTTCCAGTGATCCGGCCGTTGGGCGCGGACGGCGCAGTCGGCCTCCCCACGAGGGTGCTGCCGGCGGCGGTCTTCGGGCGCGGCCGGGCGCGGCGTGTCCTTCAGCGCAACATGCGCGCCTACCGGCGGGGGTGGCTGTTCCTCGTGTCGGGCTTCTTCGAGCCGCTCTTCTACCTGCTCTCGATCGGCCTTGGTTTGAACCACCTGGTCGGTGATCTGCGCCTCGGCGGCCAGCCCGTCACCTACGCCACGTACGTCGCTCCCGGGCTGCTGGCGGCCTCTGCCATGAACGGTTCGGTCTTCGACTCGACGTTCAACATCTTCTTCAAGCTCAAGATCACGAAGGCCTACGACGCCATCCTCTCGACGCCACTGCGCGTGCGGGACATCACGATCGGTGAGCTCAGTTGGGCGTTGCTGAGGGGGTCGCTGTACTCGACGGCGTTTCTCGTCGTCATGGCGGTTCTCGGCTTCGTGCTCAGCCCCTGGGCAATTCTCTGCATCCCGTCCGCGGCCCTCGTCGGATTCGCCTTCGGCGGCACGGGCATGGGACTGACATCGTTCATGCGGAACTGGCAGGACTTCGACTTCCTCTTCCTTGCCATCATGCCGTTGTTCCTGTTCTCGGGTGTGTTCTACCCGCTGTCGGTGTACCCGGGCTGGCTGCAGGTCGTCGTCACCTGGTCGCCCCTGTACCAGAGCGTTGCGCTCATGCGCGAGCTCGACGCCGGCCTGATCGGCCTGCCACTGCTCGCACACGTCGCCTACCTGACGGTCATGGGACTGGCCGGCCTTCGCCTGGCGACCGCCCGGCTCGGCAAGCTCCTGTTGCCCTGAGCTCCGGGCATCGCTCACGCCGCCACGCGCTCGGACACCGCGTAGAGACGGCGGGGCCAGGCGGAGGACCGGTCAGCGCAATGCACCGGGACTGGCCGCACCGACAGTGCGCAGCGGCAGCAGCGAGACGGGTCGAACGCCGCAGTCCTCGCAGCCCAGAACGCTGCCGTGGCGGCGTTGTGGTCAGCTCGGACGAGCCGCCCGAGCGGCACGACAGCTGCGACCCGTGCACCGGCCCCGCGGAGGGCGGCCGCAGCACTGAGCGAGCGGGCGCCGGACACGAACATGTCGTCGACGACGACGAGCGTGCGACCGTCCACGGCATCGGGGTCGGTCACGGAGAAACCGTCCGTTCTCGCCTGCAGGCGCCGCGGCGAGGTGGCCCCAGGCCCGAGCACAGGCGCCACCCCGAAGCCAGCACCGAGGTCGCTCGCCGAACGGCAGACCTCTTCGAGCGGGTGCCGGCCCTGCCACGATGCGCGACCACCCGACGAGGACGGGACAGGTACGAGGAGGCCATCGGGCTGTGAACCGACGAGGCAGTCCGCATGATCGTCGAGCCACCTCGCGAAGAGGTCACTCAGGGCACCACGCCATGCGGACCTCGCGGCCGGGGCCACGGCGGCCTTGTAGCCAACGAGCGCCCGATGTGCCGGCGAGCCGAGCCCGAACAGGAACAGGGGCACGACCGGCGGTAACGATCCGAGCTGGCCGGCGACGACCATGCAGCTCCAGCATCTCCTCCGCCCGGGCGCAGCAGGTCCGTGGCACAGCGAGCAGATGGCGTACGCGGCCGGGTCCGAGCTGGCCTCGGCGTCGGCGGGGACGCGGAAACGCCCGTCGAGGGGCACGTCGAGGAGTTGGCGCGGTGTCATGGGCGGAGAACCTACGAAGGGGGTGCGCGTTTCCCAGGTCGGCGGGGATGAGCGAGCCTCTCGGGCGGCACGTTCGTTCCGAAACCCGACTATTGTCATCGGCATTCGCCCCTCGGGCGCGAAGGTTCCAGCGACGCAACCCCCAACACGAGTCCCTCACAACCACCCGTACGAAGGAGTTAACAATGGCCCTGCAACTCGGCGACATCGCCCCTGACTTCACTGCCGACACGACGGAAGGCACGATCAACTTCCACGAATGGCTCGGCGACGGCTGGGGCATCCTGTTCTCCCACCCGAAGGACTTCACTCCCGTCTGCACGACCGAGCTCGGCGAGGTCGCCAGGCTGAAGGACGAGTTCGCCAAGCGCGGAGCGAAGGTCATCGGCGTGTCGGTCGACGACGTCGACTCGCACAACCGTTGGACCCAGGACATCGAGGACGTCACCGGCAACAAGCTGAACTACCCCCTCATCGGCGACGAGGGCCGCAAGGTCGCCGAGCTGTACGGGATGATCCACCCGAACGCCAGCGACACGCTGACGGTGCGCTCGGTGTTCGTGATCGGTCCCGACAAGAAGGTGAAGCTCACGATCACCTACCCGGCGAGCACGGGTCGCAATTTCGAGGAGATCCTCCGGGTGCTGGACTCGCTCCAGCTCACGTCGAACTACTCGGTTGCCACCCCTGTCAACTGGCACGACGGCGAGGACGTCATCATCACGCCGGCTGTGTCGGACGAGACGGCCAAGGAGAAGTTCCCGAAGGGGTTCAAGGCCGTCAAGCCGTACCTGCGGTACACGCCCCAGCCGAACCGCTGAGCCAGCCGAACCGCTGAGCCGGCCGAACCGCTGAGCCGGCCGAACCGCTGAGCCAGCCGAACTGCTGAGCCAGCCGAACTGCTGAGCCGCCGGCTCGCCGCGCGCCCGCATTGGGTGGACGGCGGGCCGGCGGTTTCGCGCTCCGGCGGGGCCGCGCTCCGGCGAGGCCGCGGGCGGGCGGTGTCGCGCTCCGGCGGGGCGGGCGGGCGGGTTTCTTCGCGGCTGGCTCGAACCGTGGACCCAACACGACCGGAGGGGGTGTCCGCCGGTCGCTTTGTGCACGAAGTTGACGAGGCAAGGAAAGCCCGGCGCCACACGGCGGGACTTAGGCGGCGTCCTCGACCTGGTAGAGCGTCATCACGACAGAGCTCGTCGACGTCTGGTTGGAGCCGGCCAACGACGGGCTCAACGTCGGGTTCACCGTCGTGATGACGATCGCGACCCGCCACTGGTAGCCGTCGCTGCCGCTGCGCTGACCGATGAGCTCGAGCTGCCCGTTCGCCGTCCCGTTGAACTGCAGCGACCATTTCCCGCCGGGAAGCTCTTTCGAGTAGAAGTGTGCCACCAGCGCTGCCGTCGTCGGTACGGAGAACGTGACGCTCCGGTCGAACTGTCCTGCGTCGCCGTCCTCGTCCGAGTAGCCGACGTAGTGCGAGATCTCCGGCACGGTCAAGGCCTTGACGATGTCGGGTGGGGGCTCGTTCCCGGCCCCGATGTGAGTGAGGTCGCTCGATGCCGGGATCGCTTTGAACGGGACGCCCGGCACGTTCGTGCCGAGCTGCGATACCGACGGGTGTGCCGACGAAGTCCCGATCATCGCCACGGCGGCACCGGCGACGAGGATCAGAACAGCCAGCGCGACGACGATGACAGCAGGCCCGAGCGAGGGGCTGCGCGGACGAGAGGCGGTTACGGTCGACACGAGCTCGCCGAGAGCTTACCGGGCGGCCGAGCCGTGCTCAGAACGGCGGGTTCCGTCTTGGGCCGGTTCACGATGGTCACGACCGCCAACGGTACGCTCACAGGGATGAGTGGGCCACCGAGCGACGATACCGTCCTTCTCGACGGGCCGGAGGGGGACGACGAACGCCGTTCCGCCGGCGCGCTCGCCGGCCCCGAGGGCCCAGCCGACCCCGAATGCCCAGCCGGCCCCGAATGCCCAGCCGGCCCCGAAGGCCCAGCCGGCCCCGAAGGCCCAGCCGGCCACGGGCAGGCTGCCGACGACGAGCTCGCGGCGATGGCGGTCGAGAACCACGCCCGCACGAACATCCCGGCGGCGACCGAGTCGGTTGAGGGCCTCATCGCCGTGCTCGAGAAACACCGCCCGGACCAGGACTTCTCAATGGTCCGCCGCGCCCATGCCCTCGCCACGAAAGCCCATCACGGCCAGCGTCGCGCCTCGGGCGAGGCCTACATCACCCATCCCGTGGCCGTGGCCACGATCGTGGCGGAGCTCGGGCTCGACGCCACGAGCGCCACGGCGGCGCTCCTGCACGACGCCGTCGAGGACACAAAGGTCGATCTCGACCTCATCCGGCAGGAATTCGGACCTCAGGTGGGCGAGATCGTCGACGGCGTGACGAAGCTTGACCGGTTGCGCTTCGGCTCGAAGGAGGCACAGCAAGCCGCCTCCATGCGCAAGCTCTTCGTCGCCATGGCGCGGGACTGGCGGGTCCTCGTCATCAAGCTCGCCGACCGCCTGCACAACATGCGCACGATCGACGCCCTCCCGGAGTGGAAGCGCAAGCGCATCGCTCGTGAGACCCTCGACATCTACGCTCCGCTCGCCCATCGCCTGGGCATCCAGGAGATCAAGTGGCAGCTCGAGGATTTGTCGTTCGAGACCGAGCATCCGAAACGTTTCGCCGAGATCGCCCAGATGGTGGCGACGCGTGCGCCGAGGCGCGAGCTGGAGCTTGCCGAGGTGCTGGAGGCGATGCGAAGCCGACTGAGCGACCTCGGGATCGAGGCCGAGGTCACGGGCCGGCCGAAACACCTCTGGAGCATCTACGAGAAGATGGTCGTGCGATCGAAGGAGTTCGACGAGATCACCGATCTCGTCGCCATCCGCGTGATCGTCGCCGCCGAGAAGGATTGCTGGGCGGCCCTTGGCGTCGTCCACTCACTGTGGCCGCCGGTGCCCGGGCGCTTCAAGGACTACATCAACTCTCCCAAGTTCAACTTGTACCAGTCCCTCCACACGACGGTCGTGGGTCCTCATGGCAAGCCGGTGGAGGTGCAGGTCCGCACGTACGAGATGCACGAGCGCGCCGAGCACGGCATCGCCGCCCACTGGGGCTACAAAGAGGCTCCGCAGCGCACTTCCGGCCGGGGCGCTCGTTCGACCGACGAGATCGCCTGGCTGCAGCGGATCATGGACTGGGAGCGGGAAACGCCCGACCCGCAGGAGTTCCTCGAGACCTTGAAGGAGGACCTCGAGTACGACGAGGTCTACGTCTTCACGCCGAAGGGCGAGATCATGACCCTGCCCGCCGGCGCCACACCGGTCGACTTCGCCTATTCGATCCACACGGAAGTGGGCCACCGCTGCGTCGGCGCACGCGTGAACGGCCGGCTCGTCCCCCTCGAGACGCACCTCAAATCCGGCGACACGGTGGAGATCGTCACGTCGAAGATCCGATCAGCCGGCCCGTCGCGGGACTGGCTGAAGATCGTCACCTCACCGCGCGCACGCAACAAGATCCGCCAATGGTTCTCGCGTGAGCGTCGGGAGGACGCCATCGAAGCCGGGCGCGACGAACTGGCCAAGGCACTGCGACGTGCCGGCCTGCCCGTGCAGAAGCTCCAGAGCGCCCCGGCACTGCTGTCGATCGCCGCCAACCTCGGCTACGGGGACCTCGACACACTGCACGCCGCCCTCGGCGAGGGCCACGTGTCCGGCCAGTCCATCGTGCAACGGCTGGAGCGCGAGCTGCGCGGCGGGGACCAAGAGCTTCAACTGCCGTCGACGGCTCTCACGCCCCGACGCCCGTCCAGCCGGCGCAGCAGCTCCATCTACGTGGAAGGACTGGACGACGTCATGGTGCGCCTCTCACGCTGTTGCACACCGGTTCCGGGCGACCGCGTCGTCGGCTTCATCACGAAAGGCCGTGGCGTGTCCGTTCACCGGGAGGACTGCGCGAATGCACTGGCGCTCGCCGGGAGCGAGTCGGAGCGCGTCATCGAGGTCGAGTGGGACGAGGACCGGCGCGGCGTCTTCGTCGCCGGGATCGAGGTGAAGGCGCTCGATCGCAACCGCCTGCTGGCCGATGCCGCCCGCGTCCTGTCCGAGCATCACGTCAGCATCCTCTCTTCGTCCTCGAACACCTCCGGAGATAGGGTGAGCCGTATGCGTTTCGAGTTCGAGCTGGCCGACCCCGCCCATCTGGACTCGGTGCTCACGTCGCTGCGGCAGCTCGACAGCGTCTACGACGCTTATCGGCTGCTCCCCGGGGCAGCATCCTCATCCGAAGCGAATTGAACGGGACGACCATGCCCGACAGCGATCCATCGCGCCCGACCACCGGCTCGCACTCGGAGCACGACGCCGATCCGGCGCGTCCGCGGGGGCTCCGGACCCGTTATGGCGGAACGCTCACGGCTGCCGACGCCGGCTCGGTCGTGACGATCTGCGGGTGGGTCGCGCGGCGCCGCGAGCACGGCGAGCACCTGGCGTTCCTCGACGTCCGCGACCACACCGGTGTCATCCAGTGCGTCGTCGACGGCGCCCAGGACCTGCGCCCCGAACACGTCGTGCGCATCTCGGGGACTGTCCGCCTCCGTCCTTTCGGCACGGCCAACCCGGCGCTCGCCACCGGCGAGGTCGAGATCGGTGCCGACAGCCTCGAGATCCTCGCCACGGCGGAGTCTCCTCCCTTCTCGCTCGACTCGCGGGCCGAGACGGACGAGCCGATCCGCCTGCGCTACCGCTATCTCGACCTTCGCACGGACCGCATGCAGAGAAACCTCCGCATCCGCGCCAAAGTCAACTCGGCCCTCCGGGGATCGATGGACGCCCAGGGCTTCGTCGAAGTCGAGACGCCGCTGCTGTGGGTCCCGACGCCGGAAGGCGCGCGAGAGTTCGCCATCCCGTCCCGCCTGCAACCGGGTTCGTTCTACGTGCTGCCGCAGAGCCCGCAGATCGCCAAGCAATTGCTGATGGTCGGTGGCCTCGACCGGTACTACCAGATCGCCCGTTGCATGCGGGACGAGGACCTGCGCGCCGATCGCCAGTTCGAGTTCGCACAGCTCGACCTCGAAGCCTCGTTTGTCACTCAGGAGGACATCTGGGACGTCGTCTCGATCGCCGTCCTCGCGGCGGCCGAGGCCGCCACCGGCGACGTACCGCCTCCGGTCGTGCGGATGACCTGGAACGAGGCATTGGACCGGTACGGGACGGACAAGCCGGATCTTCGCTTCGGCATGGAGCTCGTCGATCTTGCCGCCGCCGTCGAGGGTACGGAGTTCCGGGCCTTCCAGGCCGCCTGCGTGCGGGCGATCCGTGTGCCGGGCGAGGCGTCGCTCGGCCGGAGCCGCCTCGATGCCCTGACGGACCGCGCCAAGCAGCTCGGTGCAGCCGGCCTCGTGTGGGTCCGCGTGCTCGAGAGCGACGGCACCGTGAGCTTCGAGTCCCCGGTGGCCAAGTTCCTCTCCGACGGCGAGAAGACGGCCATTCTCGACGTCACCGGTGCCGAGGCAGGTGACCTCCTCCTCGTCGTGGCAGGGGAACGGGTCACGACGTGTCGCACGCTCGGGCAGCTCCGTCTCGAGCTCGGGCAGCCGCCGGTGTGGGAACGGCCGCTGCGCTTCTTGTGGGTGTCCGAGTTCCCGATGTTCGAGGGCGTGGACGACGAAGGGCACCCACAAGCCGCTCACCACCCGTTCACGATGCCGCACCCCGACGACCTCGACCTGCTCGAGAGCGACCCGCTCAAGGTCCGCTCACAGTCGTACGACCTCGTCGTCAATGGCTGGGAGCTCGGCTCCGGCAGCATCCGGATCCACCGGGCTGACATCCAGAGCCGCGTCTTCGCGGCCCTCGGCATCACGGCGGAGGAGGCAGAGAACCGGTTCGGGTTCCTGCTCGGCGCCTTCCGCTTCGGTGCCCCACCGCACGGAGGGTTCGCCTTCGGAGTCGATCGGCTCGCAGCTGTGCTCGCCGGCGAGGAGAACATCCGCGAGGTGATCGCCTTCCCGAAGACCCAGTCTGGAGCCGACCTCATGTCGGGTGCCCCGCGCCCGATCAGCGATCGGCTACTCGCCGAGCTGCGGATCCGGGTGGCGCCACCGGACAAACCACCGGACAAGCAGTAAGCGCTGTCGCTGGGCTCAGTCTTCCCGGCGGGACCTGCGGGACCACGCCCGCTCGTGCGCGTGGCCGTTCACGGGCGTCGCCGCGGCCGCAGGCTCCGTGCGTTGGCACTCGACGCAGACATAGCGCTCGCCGACGAGGTGCGTGAGACGTTGCTGGCGACAGGCGCTGCACGAGTGGTCGAGGTACGCAAGGGTAGTGACAGCCCGCTGCCGCTCCGGCGTGAGCTCGTCGAGCCGCCGCTGGGCCGCGTCAGTCAGCTCCCAGCGTCGGGTCCCGTTGTCGAGCTCGACGCGCTTGATCAGGCCCCAGCCGAGGAGTCCCCGGAGCAAGGGGTTGAAGGCCTCGGTGGGAAGACTCTGCGAAGGCGTGACTGCCCTCGGAAGCGGTTCTCGTTGTGGGTCGACTTGCATGCTGCCGCCTCCATCGGGCTCGACTGCAGTTGCTACGCCTGCGGCTCCACCGAGTGTGCAACATCGAGCGGCACCGTGGGGTCGCGGGCCTCGTGAATTCCGTGTGAACCGAGCGGCCCGTCCCAGCCGATGCTGGGACGGTCGGGCGAACGACGGCGTTTGGCGGGCCGCATGGGCGTAGGAGCCCCGCGGTCCGCTTGACAGCGGCGTCGGCCTCTGTGACGGTCGGGCTCGTGGTGCCCAGCGACTTCCAGGTTCGACAGCCGTGACGCCGGCTCGACGGCCGTCGAGCGCCGGTGCCCGATCGGGCGAGGTGAGCTTGTTCGACGCCGCCGTGGACGCCGAGCTGGCCAAGCGAGCGCCACTGGCGGCACGCATGCGGCCGCAAACCCTCGACGACATCGTCGGGCAGCGCCACCTGCTGGCGCCCGGTGCACCCTTGCGGACCCTCGTCGAGGCCGACCGCCTCTCGTCGGCGGTGTTCTACGGGCCGCCCGGCACTGGCAAGACGTCCGTCGCCCGCCTCGTAGCGTTGCACACGAAACGCCGCTATCGCGCCCTGTCAGCCGTCGAAGCCGGCGTGAAGGACGTGCGCGCCGAGCTCGATGAAGCACGCCAAGCGCTTGGCGCCGAGGGCGTGGGCACCATCATGTTCCTCGACGAGGTACACCGGTTCAACAAGGCTCAGCAGGACGCCCTGCTGCACGGTGTCGAAGACGGTGTCGTCGTGCTCATCGGCGCCACGACCGAGAACCCGTTCTTCGCCCTCAACACGCCGCTGCTGAGCCGCTCGACCTTGTGGAGATTCGAGCCGCTCTCCGACGGGGAGGTCGGCGAAGTCGCTCGGCGCGCCGCGGCCGCAGACGGTGCCGAGGTGACCGACGAGGCGCTCGGACTCGTCGCCGACCTCGCCTCCGGCGACGCCCGCGTGGCCATCACGGTCATCGAGGTGGCGGCGGCTCTCGCTCGCGGGGCGCCGGCGTCGCCGGTGGCGCCGGCGTCGGCGGGCGAAGGTGCCACCGCCGGCGCCCCAGGTGACGTTGGGACGAGGGAAGACGGTGCCGCCGCCCGGCATGCGTCCACCGTTCTCGTGGACGCCTCCCACGTCGACCAGGCGCGTTCGATGAGGGCGTTCCGGCACGGGACCGAGGAGCACTACAACCTCGTCTCGGCGCTGATCAAGAGCGTGCGCGGCTCCGACCCCGACGCCGGTCTCTACTGGCTCGCCCGGCTCATCGAGGTCGGGGAAGACCCGAGGTTCATCGCCCGCCGCCTGGTCATCCTTGCCAGCGAGGACATCGGGATGGCCGACCCCATGTCGCTCGTCGTCGCATCGTCGGCCGCGCAGGCCGTCGAGCTGGTGGGTCTGCCCGAGGCCGCCCTCAACCTCTCGCAGGCAATCATCCACCTGTCCCTCGCCCCGAAGTCGAACTCTGCCGCCACGGCGTTGTGGCAGGCGCAGGAGGACGTTCGTGACGGCCCGTTCGCCCCCGTGCCTCCCCACTTGCGAGGAGCGAACTACTACGGAGCTTCGGCGGTCGGTAGTGGCATCGGCTACGAGTATCCTCACGATGACCCGAGGGGCTACCTCGAACAGCAGTACCTGCCGGATGAGCTGGTCGGACGTCGGTACTACGTACCGAGATCCCACGGAGCCGAGGGCAGTCTCGCGAGACGTTGGCGAGAGCGCCGCGGGGAGCCTGAGCCCGGTAGCCCACAAGAGGAGACGAGCCCCTAAATGCAAGCCGAACGCCTCCGAACAGCGTTCACGGACTTCTTCGTCGAGCGTGGTCACACCGCGGCCGCTCCCGGGAGCCTCATCCCCAACGACCCCACGGTGCTGTTCACGATCGCCGGCATGGTGCCGTTCAGGGGCTACTTCACCGGGGAGGCGGTGCCGCCCTACCCACGGGCGACGACCATCCAACCGTGCCTGCGAACGAGCGACATCGACATCATCGGCACGACGCAGCGTCACTGCACGTTCTTCGAAATGCTCGGCAACTTCTCCTTCGGCGACTATTTCAAGGAGAAGGCGATCCCGTGGGCGTTCGAGTTCGTCACGGAGGTGTTGGGTTTCGATCCCGACCGTCTCTGGGTGACGGTGCACGAGTCCGACGACGAGGCAGCTGAGATCTGGCCGTCGACGACACCGATGCCGGCCGGGCGTGTGCAGCGCCTCGGGGAGGACAACTTCTGGCGGATGGGTGACACGGGACCGTGCGGCCCGAGCTCGGAGATCTTCTTCGACCGGGGCGGCGAATTCGGGCCCGGCGGCGGCCCGGCCCTCGACCCGAGCGACCGTTACCCCGAGATCTGGAACCTCGTGTTCATGCAGTACAACCGCGGCGCCGACGGCGAGCTCACGCCCCTGCCGAGGCGCAACATCGACACGGGCGCCGGCCTCGACCGCCTGCTCGTCATCCTGCAGGACGTCGACAACGTGCAGGCGACCGATCTCGTCGCCCCCATCGTCCGCGTGGCCGAGCGCCTCACGGGCCACCAGCTGTCGGAGGGCGGCCGCGTCGAGACGAGCCTGCGCGTCATCGGCGATCATTCGCGTGCCTTCACGTTCCTCGTCGCCGACGGCGTCTTTCCGTCGAACGAAGGCCGCGGTTACGTGCTGCGGCGGCTCATCCGGCGGGCGGTGCTCCGCGCCAACCAGCTCGGCAGCGGCGGCCTCGTGCTGCCCGACCTCGTCGACGCCGTCGTCGAGACGATGGGATCCGCCTACCCGAAGCTCGTCTCGGACACCCACCGGATCAAGACGGTCCTCGCCCACGAGGAAGAGACGTTCCTGCGGACGCTTCGCCAGGGGACGGCCCTGCTCGAGACCGAGCTTTCGAAGGGTGGCACGATGATCCCCGGTGACGTCGCCTTCAAGCTGCACGACACCTTCGGGTTCCCGTTCGAAGTCACCGTCGAGATCTCCGGCGAGCGGGGCGTGTCGGTGGATGCCGATGCCTTCGAGCGCGAAATGGCCGAGCAGCGCTTTCGCGCCAAGGAAGCGTCCAAGATGGGCTCGGCCACACCAGAGGAGCTGGAAGAGGCGTGGCAGGCCATCCGCGCCGAGCACGGCCCGACGGAGTTCCTCGGATACGGGAGCGTCAGCGCCGACGGCCTGGTGCTCGCCGTGCTCCCGAGCGCCGTCGAGGAAGGCTACGAGAACGTCGACGGCGAGCGTGCCCCGGAAGGCAGCGAGCTGCTCGAGGTCTTCCTCGACCGTACGCCTTTCTACGCCGAGGGCGGCGGCCAAGTCGGCGATACGGGCGAGATCACGACACCGACGGGCCGTTTCCGGGTCGTCGACACGACGGCCGTCATCGAGGGCCTGACCCGGCACCTCGGCTACGTCGTCGACGGGCACCTTGAGGTGCGAGGAAGCGCAACGGCGGCCATCGACGCCGACCGGCGTGACGCCATCCGAAGAAACCACACCGGCACCCACATGCTCCACTGGGCCCTCCGGCAAGTCCTCGGCGACCACGTCCGCCAGCAGGGGTCGCTCGTGGCGCCGTCCCGGTTGCGTTTCGACTTCAGCCACTTCGGGCCACTCAGCAGCGAGGAGATCAGCCGCATCGAGGATCTCGTCAACGCCGAGGTGCTGAGCGACGCGCCCGTGGAGACCCAGGTCAGCTCGCGCGAGGCTGCCGAGGCAGGTGGAGCGATCGCCTTCTTCGGTGAGAAGTACGGCGAGCGGGTGCGCGTCGTGCATGCGGGGCACTCCTCTGTCGAGTTGTGCGGGGGGACGCACGTGTCCGCCCTCGGGATGATCGGGCCGCTCCGGATCGTCTCGGAGCGTTCCATCGCCTCGAACACGAGGCGCATCGAGGCAGTCACCGGGATGGCGACGCTGGCGATGACGCGAGCCACGGAGGCGACGCTCGAGGCCGTCGCCGATGTCCTCCAGGCCACCGCAGCGGAGGTGGTGACTGCAGCCCAGCGTGTGGTCGCTCGCCAGCGGGCACTCGAGCACGAGCTGGCCGGCGTGCGTGGAGAAGCGCTCGGGGCCGACGCTGAGACGCTCGCGGCGGAAGCGCGGAGCAACGGGGGCGTCGTCGTGGCCCGGCGGGACGGACTCGACCCCAACGCGTTGCGTGACCTCGCCCTCAGCGTTCGTGACCGCCCTGACGTGCGAGGTGTGGGCCTGGCGGGGCTCGTGGGCGACGACGGCCGCGTCGCCCTCGTCGTGGCCACGACGAAGGACTCAGGCCTCGACGCCCGTTCGACTGCCTCCACCGCCGCCAAAGCCGTCGGCGGCGGTGGAGGGGGTACTCCCGAGCTGGCGACCGCAGGCGGCAAGCAGCCGGACGGCATCGATGATGCCCTCGACCGGTTGAGGGAGCTGCTCGGAGCGTGACGCGAGCGGTCGGTGTCGACCTCGGCGAACGGCGGATCGGGGTGGCCGTGAGTGACTCGAACGGAGTGCTGGCGTCTCCCTACACCGTTGTCGAGCGGAGCGGCGACGCTGTCCACGACCGGCAGGTGCTCGCCGGCATCGTCGCCGACCTGGGTGCGGATGTGCTCGTCGTGGGGTTGCCGCTGTCGCTGAGCGGCGAGACCGGCCCTGCGGCCCGCGCCGCCACCGCGGAGGCTGCGGCGCTCGCGGCAGTGGTAGGGGTGCCCGTGGCCACCTTCGACGAGCGCTTGACGACCGTGGAAGCCGCCCGGCGCCGGCGCGAACGCGCCGTCGGGAACGGCGTCGGCCGCACCGGGAGCCGTCACGCCGGCCCCTCCGGTGGCCGTCACGCCGGCCCCTCCGGTCGTGGGCGCTCACGGGGAGCCGCCGCCCGCGCCGGCATCGACGCCGAGGCCGCTGCCGTCATGCTGGCTGCATGGCTGGAGGTACAGCCGCGATGACGTCATCCGATCCGGCCATCCCGTCAGGTCAGGCCGCCGCCGAGTGGCCGTCGGCCCGCACCCGGCTGGCCGGCGTCGTCGGCCACCCCGTCGGCCACTCACTCTCGCCGCGTCTCCACCAAGCTGCATACCGGGCTCTCGGCCTGGACTGGGCCTACCTGGCCTTCGACGTCCAGGTGGCCTCCATCGAGGCTGCCGTCTCAGGAGCGCGAGCGCTCGGCCTCGTGGGTCTTTCGGTGACCATGCCCCACAAGGAGGCCGCCGCCAGACTGGCCACACGCAGAAGCGTCATCGTCCGCCGGCTCGGAGCGGCCAACACCCTCACGTTCTCGGAAACTCACGTCGCCGCCGACAACACCGACGGCGCCGGTCTCCTCGCCGACCTGCGCCTGGAGGTGCCGTTCGAGCCTGAGGGGCGGTGTTGCGCCGTGATCGGCGCAGGGGGTGCTGCACGGGCCGCGATCGTGGCGTTGGCGGATGCCGGCGCAGCCGAGGTACTCGTCGTGAACCGCACGCCGGCTCGGGCGTTCCAGGCGGCCGCGCTCGTACCAGGGCGCGCCCGCGTATCCCGCCCCGAGGAGCTCGACCGCGCCGACCTCATCGTGAAGGCGACGCCGGTGGGAATGGCTGCCGACGGCGCCGCCGGCGGAGTGAACGAGGAGTTCGTCGACGCTTCGCGTTTCGGATCCGGTCAGCTTGTCGTCGACCTCGTGTACTACCCGCCGGTGACCGACTGGCTCGCTCGCGCCGCCGCCAGCGGGGCGCGGATCCGTGGCGGACTCGGCATGCTCGTCCACCAAGCCGCCCAGCAGGTGGAGCTCTGGACCGGCACTCGCCCGCCGCTCTCCGAGATGTGGCGGGCGGTCGGGCGCCCGGTCAGCCCGGGCCCGTAAGTCGTGCCGCCAGCTCTCCGCCGCCGCCCGATTCTTCTTCGCGGCCCGATCTCTTCCCCGAAACCCCGTATTCTTCGCTGACGTGGCGACCGTACTCACCGGGCATGAGTCCGCTGTCGGCCGGCGAGAGCGCCATTCGGTGCTCACCTTGCTGCGACACCTCGACCTCGCCCTGATCGGCAGCGCCGTGGCCCTTGGCCTGATCGGCGTCGTGATGGTCTATTCGGCGACTCGCTCGACCTACGGCCACTATTACTTCACACGCCAGCTCGTCTGGGTGGCGCTCGGCGTCGTAATCATGGTTGTGGTGATGCTCATCGACTACCGGCGCTTACGCCAGGTGGGCTATCTGATCTACGGCCTTGTCATGTTGTCCCTGATCGGCGTCTTCGTCGTAGGGAAGTCCGCCTATGGAGGCCAGCGCTGGTACCAGTTCGGCGCCCTGCAGATACAGCCGTCCGAGTTCGCCGCCATCGGGCTCATCATCGCCCTCGCCACGTTCACGAGCCGGCGGAAAGGCGTGCTCGAGCTGCGGGAGATGATCGCCATCCTCGTGATGGCCGGCGGCCCGATGTTGCTCGTGTATGAGCAGCCTGACCTCGGCACGACGATCATTCTCGGCATCACGCTGGCTGCCCTGCTCGTGGCCGCCGGCGTCCGCGTCCGATACCTGTTGCTGCTGGCCGTGCTCGTGGTGGGGGGTTTCGTCCTTGCCATCCACGTGCACTTGCTGAAGGAGTACCAGCTGCAGCGTTTGACGAGCTTCCTCCACCAGAACCAGGGCAGCCAGACGACGAACTACGACCTCGACCAGTCCAAGAGCGCCATCGCATCCGGCGGGCTGTGGGGTACGGGCGTCTTCAAAGGGGCTGCCACCAATCTCGGCTACGTGCCGAACCAGCAGACCGACTTCATCTTCTCCGCCGTCGGCGAGCAGCTCGGGTTCGTGGGTTCGGCTGTGGTCATCGGCCTCTTCGGCATCATCGGGCTGAGAATGCTGCGGGCAGCTCAGCTTGCCCGCGACAACTTCGGGCGCATGTTGTGTGCCGGAGCGCTTGCGTTCCTCACGTTCTCGGTGTTCGAGAACATCGGCATGACGATCGGGATCATGCCGATCACGGGCATCCCGCTCCCATTCATCAGCTACGGAGGTTCCGCCTCGTTCGCCTTCTTCGCTACGGTCGGGCTCGTGGCGAACGTCGAAATGCGCAGGACGGCACGAAAGTGAGTGACATCGACGAAGTGTCCCGTGACTTGGCCGAGCCGGAGGACCCCAACGCGACCGAGATCGTTCCGCTCGGGACGACCGATACCCAAGTCCTTCCGGCCGCCGCCGAGGACGCCATGCCGGAGCACGCCGTGGCGGCGGCGGCCGATCACGAGGACGGCGGCGAGACGGCCGCGGGGGTGGTCGGGGAGGCCGAGGATGCCGACGACGCCGTGGGTTTCGAGCTACCGCCGGCGATGTCACAGATGCACTTCGTCGACGTCGTGATGGTGCTTCCGTCCACTCACCCCGTCGTCGTCCTGCAAGAGGCGGACTTCCCCTACCGGGAGCTGCGGATCCCTGTGGGCGGCCCCGAAGGAATCGCCATCGGGTACGCCGGCCGCCAGCTGCCGACGCCGCGGCCGCTCACCCACGAGCTGATGACGCGGCTGCTCGAGAGCTTCGGGCTGACGCTTGACGTCGTGCGCATCACGGGGATGCGTGGAGGCATGTTCACGGCGGAGATGACGCTCTCCGGCCCGACTGGCCAGCGGGTCCTCGATTGCCGACCCTCTGACGGCATCGCCCTCGCGTTGCGCCAGCCCATTCCTGTGCCGATCATGGCCGATCCGGACGTCCTCGACCGGGCCGGCGGAGCCGCTGCCGGGCAGAACTGAGAGATCGGGCGTAGCTCGGCGAGGGGGTTACGAGGCGGGCGGAGCCGACAGAATGGCCTGTCGTTTCCGCTGGCGGCAGGTGGCGGGAACCCCCTGTCAAACCTGAGTCTCACCGCCGCCGGCCAGGGCTAACGCGCAGCCGCCGCCGCTGCGGTGCGCCGGCGGTCCGCTCGCCGGGCTGTGACGGCCCGCATCCCTCGAGGTATGGGCACAGGTGGTTCGGCCCCTTCGTTCGAGATGCGCATCACCAAAGCGACGAGGACGTAGTTCGCCAGCAGCGAGGACCCGCCGTAGGAGACGAACGGCAAGGTGACGCCCGTCAGCGGCAGCAGGCGGGTCACCCCTGCCATGATGAGGAACGCCTGGAAGCCGAGGGTCACGGTGAGCCCGAGGGCGACGAGCTTCGAGAACTCCGAGGGGGCGCGGAGTGCCGCCCGCAGCCCCGAGCCGACGATCAACACGAAGCCGGCGAGGATGGCGCCCGCCCCGATCAGGCCGAGCTCCTCGCCGAGGGCGGCGAAGATGAAGTCGCTCTGGGCGACGGGGATTGCTTGTGGCGTGCCGAGCCCGAGCCCAGTACCGGTGATCCCGCCTTGCGCGAGGCCGAGCTCGCCCATGACGGGCTGGTAGCCGGTCTGGTTCGCGCCTGGTGGGAGGTACTTCCACGGGTCCAGCCAGATGTCGACTCGTTCCCCGATCTGGCTGAGTACGGCCGCTGCGAGGTACGTCCCGACGACGAAGGCGATGATCCCCAGCACGAGATACGTCCACCGACCCGTCGTGACCCACAGCATCGCCAGGAAGAGGATGAACAGCAGCAGCGAGAAACCGATGTCCTTCTCCAGCAGGATGACGGCGATCGACGCTGCCCAGGCGAAGGCGATCGGGCCGAACGGGCGGAGATCGGGCAGGAGATGGTTGCCGACCCGGTGGGTGGACATGGACAGGAGCTCCCGCTTCTCCACGAAGTAGGAGGCGAAGAAGATGACGAGCAGGAGCTTTGCGATCTCGACGGGCTGGAACGTGACCGGGCCGAGCTTCACCCACAGCTTGACGCCGTCGATGTTCTCGGCGGGGTCGCCGAGGTGGGGGACGAGCGGCATGACGAGCAGCATGATCGCCGCCAGCACGATGAGGTAGCGGTAGCGCTCGAGGTCGCGCGACCGCCGGATGACGAACAAGGTGGCGGCGTATGCGCAGACGCCGAGTAGCGACCAAGCCGCCTGGTAACCGGCAAGGTGCGGGGCGGTCACGTACGGCGCCAGCCGCATGATCATCACGAAACCCAACCCGTTCAGCACGAGGATCACCGGCATCAGCACGGGATCCGCCTCCGGCACGAGCCACCGGTTCACGAGGTTGATCAGCACGGCGACGCCGAGGAGGATGGCGACGAACGTGACGAAACGGACGGGCAGGCGGTTGTAGACACCAAGGGTCGCGAGGACGTAGGCGAACGCCACCACGATCATGCCGACGAGCAGCAGCCCGAGCTCGCTTCGGCGCCTCGGCTTCGACTTCGACGTCGTCGCCAGTGCGGCCACGGCTTGAGGGTAGCGTCTCTCCTGTGGAAACTGACGTCATCGCTGCTGATTCACTCGCCGAATCGTCAGGCTCAGAGCTCGGTGTCGTCGAGGCGATCGCCTTCGACAGCCCCGAGCGATACCTCAACCGGGAGCTCTCGTGGCTCGATTTCGCCGAGAAGCTCGTCGAGCTCGCCTCCGACGACGACCAGCCGCTCCTCGAGCGTGTGAAGTTCATCGCCATCTGGTCCGGCGGCCTCGACGAGTTCTTCCAGGTACGCGTCGCCGGCCTGAAGGACCAGATCGCCGCCGGGGTCAACAAGCGCTCCCCGGACGGCATGACGGCGGCCGAGCAGCTGAAAGCGATCGGCGAGCAGACGAGGCAACAGATCGCTCGCATCGACGCCATCTTCGGCGACGAGATCGTGCCGGCGCTGGCGAGTGCGGGCGTCGAGATCTGCACCTGGGAGGCGTTGGTCGACGCCGAGCGTGCCGAGCTGCTGACGGCCTTCGAACGGGACATCTTCCCGGTGCTGACACCGCTTGCAGTCGATCCGGGCCACCCGTTTCCCTACATCTCGAACCTGTCGCTCAACCTCGGCGTCATCGTCACCGACGGGGGGGAGGGCGAGCAGCGCTTTGCTCGCGTGAAAGTGCCGCCGTTGCTGTCCCGCTTCGTCCGCGTGGGCAAAGGCCTTCGCTTCGTGCCCCTCGAGCAGGTCATCGCCGCCAACCTGGATCCCCTGTTCCCGGAGATGACGTTCGGCGGCCGCTACGTGTTCCGGGTGACTCGTAATGCCGACCTCGCCCTCGAGGAGGACGAGGCCGACGATCTCCTCGCCGCCGTCGAGCTCGAGCTCCGCCGGCGACGGTTCGGTCGGGCCGTTCGGCTCGAGATCGAGGCCGGGATGCCCCCCGAGATCCGAGAGCTGCTCCTCAGCGAGCTCGAGCTCACGCCCGGCGACGTCTACGAGTCGTCGGCGCCGATCGACCTGAGCCAGCTCTGGGCGATCCACGCCATCGACCGGCCCGAGCTCCAGGACGCGCCGTGGGTGCCGAGGACGCCGCCACGGCTCGCAACCGCCGCGGACGAGGCCGTCGATCTGTTCGCCGTGTTGCGTGAGCGGGACGTCCTCGTTCACCACCCGTACGACTCGTTCACGAATTCCGTCGAGGCGTTCATCAGCCAGGCGGCCGACGATCCGGCTGTGTACGCCATCAAGCAGACGCTGTACCGGACGTCCGAGGACACGGCGATCGTGGGTGCGCTCGTGCGGGCAGCCGAGCGCGGCAAGCAAGTGGCCGCGCTCGTCGAGGTGAAAGCTCGGTTCGACGAGAAAGCCAACATCTACTGGGCACGCCAGCTCGAGCAAGCGGGCGTGCACGTCGTGTACGGGCTCGTCGGCCTGAAGACCCACTCGAAGACGTGCCTCGTCGTCCGGCGCGAGGAGGACGGGCTGCGGCGCTACTGCCACATCGGGACGGGCAACTACAACTCCAACACGGCCGGCGTCTACGAGGATCTCGGCCTGCTCACGGCGGACGCCGAGATCGGCCAAGACCTCACGAACCTGTTCAACTACCTGACCGGCTTCGGCCGCCAGCCCGCCTTCGGGCGGATCGTGGCCTCGCCTCACGGCATCCGTGCGTGGTGCCTGAGCGAGATCGAGCGCGAGGCGGCAGCCGGCGCCGAGGGGCTCATCACGATCAAGGTGAACGGCCTCACCGATCCTCAGCTCATCGACGCCCTCTACCGTGCCTCCGCAGCAGGAACGCGGATCGACCTGATCGTCCGCGGCCTGTGTGGCCTACGTCCCGGCGTACCCGGGCTGTCGGAGAACATCACGATCCGGTCGATCGTCGGACGGTTCCTCGAGCACTCGCGGATCTACCGGTTCGGGCGACCGAGCAGCGAAGGGGGTGCCGGCTCGTCCGGGCGGCGCGGTGAACCCGGCAACGGGGCCGACGCCAGCCAGCCACACGCCAGCCAGCCACACGCCAGCCAGCCACACGCCAGCCAGCCACACGCCAGCCAGCCACACGCCAGCGATGCCCGCTACTTCATCGGATCGGCCGACCTGATGGAACGCAACCTCGATCGGCGCGTCGAGGTTCTCGCGCCGGTCCTCGACCCAGAGCTGCGGAGCAGGCTCGACGAGACGCTCGAGCTCAACTTGGAGGACGACGTGTCGACGTGGGAGCTCTCTTCGGACGGCACGTGGCACCGGGTGCCTCAGGTGAACGGCGTGAGCACCCAGAAGCGGCTACAGGAGCTGGCGGTCGAACGCTCGCGCAAGCGCCGCAGCTCCGAGATGCACTCCTAGGTACCGGGCTCAGTCGTGCGCATCGCCGCTCTCGACCTCGGGAGCAATTCGTTCCACCTCCTCATCGTCGCGACCAGGCCGGACGGGAGCTTCGTCCCAATCGTGAGGGAAAAGGAGATGCTCCGCCTCGGCGACGTCGTCGCCGTGAACGGCGTGATCACCGACGAAGCGCTCGAGGAGGCGGTCGAGGTCGTGGGCCGTTTCCGGGCCATCGCCGAGTCGAACGACGCCGACGAGATCCTCGCCTATGGAACGGCGGCCCTGAGGGAGGCGGCCAACGGTGCCGCCGCCGTCGAGCGGATCGAGTCGGAGACGGGCGTGCGCGTGAAGGTCATCAACGGGATCAAGGAAGCCCAGCTGATTTTCGAAGCGGTGCGGGCGAGCGTGCTCATCGACCCAGGCCCGGCGCTGTGCGCGGATCTCGGTGGCGGCAGCTTGGAGCTCTCCGTCGGAGATCGATCCGGCCTCCTGTACGCCACGAGCGTCCACCTCGGCGTCGGACGCCTGACGGCCGAGCTCGTGAGGTCCGACCCGCCCACCGGTAAGGATCGCGGCCGCCTTCGACGGCGTGTGGAGGAAGAGCTGGCCGTCGTGCTGCCCGACGTCATCGACGAAGGCCCGAAGGAGCTCATCGGCTCGTCGGGGACGCTGTGCGCCATCGTGAGGGCGTCGGTTGCGCTGCGCGACGGCGTCGTCCCTCCCGTGCTCAATCAGCTGAGCGTGTCGTCGAAGGAGGTTGCCGACTTCGCCGACCTCGTCTTCTCGCTGGGCTCCGCCGACCGTGCCCGCTTGCCGGGGATCGACGCCCGGCGTGCGGAGCTGCTGCCGGCCGGCGTGACGGTGGCGGAGGTGTTGATGGAGGAGACGGGTTTCTTGGAGCTGACCGCGAGCGAGTGGGCGCTGCGCGAAGGCATGGTGCTCTCGGCGATCGGGAAGCACGATCGCGCCGATCTCGGCGGTGACCCGAGGGCAATCCGGCGGGCGTCGGTCCTGTCGTTGTGCCGGCGCTCCAACTGGCGAGAGGCGCACGGCGAGATCGTCGCCCGCCTTGCCGGCGAGTTGTTCGACGCCACGCTCGGGGTGCACCGGCTCGGGCCGCGCGACCGTGAGCTGCTGGAGCTCGCCGCCCTCCTTCACGACATCGGTGAGCACGTGAGCCGGGACGGCCACGGCCGGCACACGGCCTACCTGATCGAGAACGGCGGCTTGCGGGGCTTCTCGCCCGACGAGATTCGCATGCTGTCGTGCCTCGGGCGCTATCACACCCGCGGCCGGCCGCGGGAGTCGTTCGGGGCCTGGGAGTCCCTCTCGTCGGGCGACCGCACGAGATGTATGTCGCTGCTCTCCCTGCTGCGGATCGCGGACGGGCTCGACGTCTCCCACGCGGCGCTCGTCTTCGACGTCGGGGCGATCGTCGCCGGCGACGACGTCGAGCTGGTGGCTCGCTGCCGGGGTGATGCGGAGCTCGAGCAATGGATGTTCCAGCGCAAGAAGGGGCTGTTCGAGGAGGTGTTCGTGCGGACGCTGCGGCTGCGATGTGTGTCGGCCGGCCACGACGAGTTCGAGCCGATGGCGACAGGGAGCGTTGGGCTCGGGTGACTCTCGATCGCTTCCGGCTCGATGGGCGCGTGGCCGTCGTGTCCGGCGCAGGCCGGGGTTTGGGCGCCGCTGCCGCCGTCGCGCTCGCCGAGGCCGGAGCGGACGTCGTGATCGCGGCCCGCACCTCGGACGACCTCGAGGAAGTCGCCGAGAAGGTCCGGGGCCTCGGCCGCGAGGCGGAGATCGTCGTTGCCGATCTCGCCGACCTCGACGCGGTGGCCGGGCTGGCGGAATCGGCCAGGCGGCGTTTTGGTCGGCTCGACGTCGTCGTCAACAACGTCGGGGGGTGGATGCCGAGACCGTGGACCGAGACGTCACCGGGCAATCTCGAGCGAGCGTTCCATTTCAACGTGTCGACCGCCCACGCCCTCACGCGAGCGGCCGTCCCCCTCATGCTCGAGTCGGGCGGGGGAGCCGTCGTGAGCATGTCCTCGGCGATGGGCCGGCTGGCGAACCGGGGTTACGTGGCCTACGGCACGGCAAAAGCCGCACTCGCCCACTGGACTCGGCTGACAGCCAGCGACCTTGCTCCGCGCATCCGTGTGAATGCCGTTGCGGTCGGGGCGGCCGCCACGTCCGCCCTCGAGGTCGTCGTGCAGGACGACTCGATGCGTCAGGGGATCGAAGCTGTCACACCGCTCGGCCGGATCGGTGACCCGTCCGAGATCGCCGCCGCCGTGCTGTTCCTCGCTTCGCCGGCGGCCTCGTTCATCACCGGCAAGATCCTCGAGGTCGACGGAGGGACCGAGCAGGGGATCCTGGACCTCGGCTACCCGGATCTCTGAGTCCCGGCACTGGGCCGGCGAGACACCGCTGTCAGGTATGGTGGCGACACGGCGCCGGAGCTGGCGTCAGGACACGTCGCACGGAGGCCTGATGCTCGACTACGCCATCACCGGGGGAACGGTCGTCGACGGCACCGGGGCGCCGGGGATGCGAGCGGACGTCGGCATCGAGGGCGGGCGCATCGCCGAGATCGTGACCAGGGAACCTGCCGCCGATTCCGCCGGCGGCTCGAGCCACCTGAGCGACGCAGCCACGACGCTCGACGCCACCGGTCTCGTCGTTGCCCCGGGGATCGTCGACGTGCACACGCACTACGACGCCCAGCTGTATTGGGATCCGTACGCCACACCGTCGAACGTCCACGGTGTCACGACCGTCTTCGGAGGCAACTGCGGCTTCACCCTGGCACCGCTGCGGGCCGAGGACGGCGACTACACACGCCGGATGATGGCCCGCGTCGAGGGCATGGCCATCCCCGCCCTCGAGGCCGGAGCACCTTGGGACTGGGAGTCCTTCGGCGAGTACCTGGACGGCCTGGAGGGCCGGGTGGGGGTGAACGCCGGCTTCCTCGTCGGGCACTGCGCCCTCCGCCGCTACGTGATGGGCGCGGCGGCCGTCGAACGCGCCGCGACGGACGTGGAAGTGGACGAGATGGTGGCGGTGCTGCACGACTCCATCGCCGCCGGCGGTCTCGGGTTCTCGACGACTCGGTCCCCGACGCACATGGACGGCGACGAGCGGCCGGTTGCGAGCAGACTGGCGTCGGAGTCCGAGCTCGTGGCGCTGTGCGCCGCCGCAGGCGAACACGCGGGAACCTCGCTCGAAGGCATCGTGGACGGCTGCTTGCGCGGCTTCACCGACGAGGAGGCAGATCTGCTCGCACGCGTGAGCGTGGCGGCCAACCGGCCGATCAACTGGAACGTCCTCACCGTCACGGGGCGGCGCCCCGAGAAGGCCTACCACCAACTGCTGCCGTCACGACGGGCTCGCGAGATGGGTGGCAGGGTGATCGCCCTGACGATGCCCGTGCACGCCGAGATGAACATGAGCTTCGGGACGTTCTGTGCCCTTTGGCTCATCCCGGATTGGTCGGCGATCCTGTCGCTCCCATTTGGCGAGAAGGCAGTTGCCCTACGGGATCCGGACGTTCGCGCCGGCATGCTCGCAAAGGCAAAGGGGACGCCGTTCTCGCGGCTCACGCACTTCGAGACGTACGTCATCGGCGACACCACGAACCCGGCCAACGCCGAGATGGAGGGGCGGATGGTGGGCGACGTCGCACGCGATCGCGGGCTCGACCCGTTCGCATGCGTGTGCGAGATCGTCATCGCCGACGAGTTCCGCACCGTCCTGTGGCCGACGCCAGGTGACGACGGGGACGACGACTGGGCCCTGCGCCGGGAGCTCTGGGACGACCCGGACGTCGTGCTCGGCGGCTCGGACGCCGGCGCCCATCTCGACCGGATGATGGGCTCGTCCTACCCGACGCGGTTTCTTGCCGACTGCCTGCGGGGCCGCAAGCTCGTGTCGCTGGAGCGGGCCGTGCAGATGATGACGGACGTGCCGGCGCGGCTGTACGGCCTGAAGGAACGGGGCCGTTTGGCGCCCGGCTTCCACGCCGACGTGTTCGTCTTCGACCCGGAATCCGTCAACTCCGGGCCGGCGAGGCGCGTGTGGGATCTCCCGGGAGAGTCGCTGCGGCTGACGGCAAGCTCGACCGGCGTACGGCGGGTGCTTGTGAACGGCGTCGTCACGGTCGCCGACGGGGCATCGACCGGGGCGCTGCCGGGCGTCGTCCTGCGGTCCGGCCGCGACACCGAGACGGTTGCGGCGCGTTGAACATCCCACGGATCATCTCTGTCGACGACCATGTCGTCGAGCCGCCTGACCTGTGGCAGTCGCGCCTGCCTGCGAGATATCTCGACCGCGCTCCTCGAGTGATCCGGATGAAGGGGCGGCTCGGCGGCGGCGGGACCGGTGGCCGGTCGGTTGGCTTCAGGGAGACCGACGAAGGCCAATGGTGCGACGTATGGCACTACGACGACCTCGTCTCGCCCTTCCTGATGCTCTCTGCCGCCGTTGGCTTCGAGGAGGTCGGGTTCAACCTGACCACCTTCGACGAGATACGGCCGGGCGCCTGGAAGCAGGCAGAGCGGCTCACCGACATGGACGCCAACCACGTGGATGCAGCTATCTGCTTCCCGAACACGATCCCCCGATTCTGCGGGCAGACCTTCTACGAGCGGGAGGACAAGGAGCTCGCACACCTGTGCGTGCAGGCGTACAACGACTGGATGATCGAGGAGTGGTGCGGCGGGGAAGGCGCCGGCAAGCTGATCCCGCTCACGATGGTTCCGTTGTGGGATCCGGAGCTGGCGGCAGCCGAGATCCGGCGCTGCGCCGACAAGGGGAGCCATGCGATCACCTTCCCGGAGAACCCGTTCCCGCTCGGGCTGCCCTCGATCCACGATCGCGGCCGCCATTGGGACCCCGTCTACGACGCCTGCGAGGACACCGAAACGGTCCTCTGCATGCACATCGGGTCCTCCTCCCGCATGCCGTCGACCTCACCCGACGCCCCCTTCATCGTGTCGTCGGTGCTCACGTTCCAGAACGCCATGGGCTCCATGGTCGATTACCTCTTCTCCGGTATCCTCACCCGTTTCCCGAGGCTGACCCTCGCCTATGCCGAGGGTCAGGTCGGCTGGATGCCGTACATCCTCGAGCGAGCGGACAAGCTCTGGGAGGAGCGCTCCGACAACTCGTTCGGGACGGCGCTCCCGAACCCGCCCTCCTCCTACGTGGCCGGCCGGATCTATGGCTGCCTGTTCGACGACGAGACCGGGCTCAAGAACCGGGACGTCGTCGGCATGTCGCAGATCTGCTTCGAGACCGACTACCCGCATGCCGACTCGACGTTCCCCGAGTCGAAGGCCGTGCTGGAGAAGATCGCCACCGATGCCGGCCTCTCCGACGACGAGCTCTATGCGCTCGCTCGCGGCAATGCCATTCGGGCCTTCGGCCTGGATCGATTCGGGATCACCACGTGACGTCGTGAGCGGCCGGGACCGGCGCCCGCCGCAGCCCTCCGCTCCCGGGGATGCCGACACGACGCTCTCGGTCGAGGACGTCCTCTCGTTTGTCGAGGACTCCGTGCACCTCCTCGACGTCGGTGACGGCGCCGGCATCTGGCAGGGGCCGAACGTCGTGCTGCCGGGATACCGACGGTTGTTCGGGGGCCAGCTCCTTGCCCAGGCGATGGCGGCCGCCCGCACGCCCGGCAAGGTCGTGCGCTCGCTCCATCTCGTGTTTCTCGCCGAGGGCCGCCCGGGCGAACCAGTCGCTTGGTCGGTGGAGGACCTACACGACGGGCGCACGTTCGCCACGCGGTCCGTCGTCGCCATGCAGGGCGAACGACTGCTCGCATCCGGCCTCGTCTCCCTGCACGATCCGGACACGGCCCGGCCCTCGCTGGACCACTCCATCGCACCTCCTGTCGTCCCGCCTCCGTCCGGCCTGCCGGCGGTCGGTCGGCTGGGAGCGATGGCCTTCGACACCCGCCCCGTCGCGACGATCGGCTCAAGGAACCACGATGTCGCCGGCGCGCCAGTGACGCTCGACGGCCTGGAGATCGGGCCGCCGGAGCTGGCGGTCTGGATGCGTGCGCCCCGCCCGCTCCGCTCTGCGGGCGATCAGCTCCTCCACCAGGAGCTGCTCGCGTACGCCTCGGATCTCACGATGATGGTTGCGGCGATGCGACCGCATGCCGGGGTGGGTTACGGGTCGGCGCTCGTCGAGGCCTCGGCGGTGACGAGCCACACGATCTCGTTCCATCGGCCGGTGAGGGTCGATGAGTGGCTGCTCTTCGTGCAGGAATCGCCGGCAGCGGCCAGTGGCCGCGCCTACATCCGGGGAGACTGGTTCGACGAGTCCGGGTCAGTGGTGGCGTCGTGCGCCCAGGAGGTCCTCATCCGGATCACAGGGCCCGAATCGGAGACGCCCGCCCGCCCGGCCGGCCGATGAGAGCCGGCCGATGACTGGCGGCCGATGACTGGCGGCCGATGAGCGACTGGCCCCTCGCCGTCGCAGCCCGGTCGTCGCGCACCCGAGGCCGGCAGACGCTCGCCAGGCTGCTCGACGCCGCCGAGGCGGAGCTGTGCGCTCACGGCTATCACGGTGCCCGCATGGCGCACATCGCCAAAGCGGCCGGCGTGGCCCACGGAACCCTCTACGTCTACTTCAGGGATAGGGATGACTTGTTAGCCGCCCTCCAGGTCGACGTGGATGCGGAGCTGCGAGCCGCCCTCCTGTCGATGCCAGCCGTCACGGCGGGTGACGCTGGCTTCGACGACTTGCGGACCTGGGCCGAATCGGTGTGCGCGGTGTTCCAGCGCCACGGTTGCGTGCTGCAGGCCTTGGCCGAGGCGCTCAACGAAGACGACCAGAGCGCCGCCGGCCGCGCCGCCCTGCAGAGCATGCAGGTCACGACTCGCCACATGGCGGGTCGTCTGCGCGACGCGTGCGGGACGTCGGCAGACTACGACCCGGAGATCGCCGGCCTTTGCCTGTTCGCGTTGATCGAAGGCGGCAACCGTGCCGTCTTCCGTGGCGAGCTCGACACACCTGTCGCCCGGCTGGCGGCGGAGATCGCCCGCTTCGTGCAGCGAGCGGCGAGCCCTCCCTGATCGCCTGAGCCCTGGGGCCTGAGCCCCCAGGCCCGAGACCGTGAACCATGCGGCCACGTGCGAGGCTGTGGGTGATGGCCGCTCGCCCCGATCAGCTGCTGCGCAACACGCTCGGCGAGCGCGTTCACGCCAGGCTCGGCAATCCGGCGCTGGGACGGCGACGCCGGCCGATCCAGATCTACCGGGAGCCGGCGGGCGACCAGGGGTGGTTCGGTCCCGATTCGATGACCTGGAAGGTGCACGCCCGCCTTGGGCCCATGCTCGTGGGCGGGCTCTCCGCGCTCATGTTGCAGACCCTCCATCCGCTCGTCGTCCAAGGTGTCGCCGACCATTCCAACTACCGGGAGGATCCGTTCGGCCGCCTGCAGCGGACCGCCGACTTCATCGCCCTCACGACCTACGGCGGGGACGACGTGGCCGCTACGGCTCTGCAGGCCGTGCGGGCCATCCACGGCCGGGTGCGGGGAACGACCCCAGGAGGCGACCACTATCGGGCCACCGATCCGGAGTTGCTGACGTATGTGCACGTGACGGAGGTGTGGAGCTTCCTGCGGGGATACCAGCGGTACTCGCAGCATCCCCTTCTCGCCGTCGAGAAGAACCAGTACCTGGCAGAAATGTCGACGGTCGCTCGCCGCCTCGGCGCGCGGGACGTGCCCGAGAGCGTCGACGAGGTGCGCAGCTATCTACGTGAGCTGCGGCCCCAGCTCAGACGGGGCCCGGAGGCGGAGCGGATCGTTCGTTTCCTCCGGCAGCCGCCAACCGGCTCGTCGGCACTCGAGCGGGCTGCGCATCGAACCATCATCGAGGCCGGAATCGACTTGCTCCCGCCGTTTGCCCGTCGTGAGCTCGGTCTCTTGCGCCCGCCGGCGTTCCGGCTCATAGCCGTGCGACCAGCTGCGAGCGTGCTCAGCCAGGCGCTGCAGTGGTCCGTGGGGGAAGCGCCCATGCTGGCCGCCGCAACCGAGCGAGCGCGACGCTCGTCCTAGGCGGCGGGCGTGACTTTCACGCGCCGAAGAGGTGGAACACGTGGTCGAGCGACCACGCCTGGTTCGCCTGGGCAAGGATGCAGACGACCGAGATGAGCGCCATCATCGAGTTCTGTCCCTGCTCGGCCCAATCCTTGATCATGAGCACGAAGTACATGACGTTGAGCAGCAGGCCGCCGACCAGTGCAATCGGCGTGAGCAGCCCGAGGGTGACCCCGAGCCCGACGGCGAGCTCCGAGAACACCACGACGTAGGCCATTGACTTCGGATGCGGCTCCACCACCTTCGAGAAGCCGGCCTTCACGAAACCCCACTTGTGTTTCTCCGCCACCGACTTCGCCCACGCGATGCCCGTGCCACGCCCGAACCACGCCTTCTTGTCCTTGTGGCGAAAGCTCTCCAACCACCACAACCCGAGCCCGATGCGGAGGACCGCCAGCCAGTGGGCGACGGAGAGCCCGAGCGACTTGGTGGCGAAGACCTCGGCCAGCAGTGACTGCGTCATCGGGCCACCTCTGGCAGCAGGACCTCGGGGGAGCCGAGGGTCACCGACCACTCGAGTGCGCGCTTGACGTACAAATGAGCAGAGCACTCCGCCGTGAAACCCATGCCCCCATGATTCTGCACGTTGTCGTGAGCCGAGGCGACGGCGTACTCGGAGGCGAGCGCCTTGGCAGACGCCGTCAGGCGATCGGCTTCGGGCTCGCCGGCGTCGACCGAGAGGGCGGCCAGCCACAGGAGCGAGCCGGCTGCCTCGCATCGCACCGCCATGTCGGCGCATCGGTGTTTGACCGCCTGGAAGGAGCCGATCGGCTTGCCGAATTGCTCACGGCCGAGCACGTAGGCGACCGACATGTCGCGGACGGCTTCGAGAACGCCGACGAGGAGGCCGGCAGCAAGCGTGCGCCCATGGGCGGCGAATCCGTCCGCTTGCCGCTCGTCGTGCACGACGACTTCGGTTGCGGAGTCGGTTCCCTCGAGCTGAGCCAGCGCCACGGGCACCGACGGGTCCGGTGCAGGCAAGGACAGCGCCACGGCCCGCAGCGGTTCTGCTGCCAGCACGGCGGCGCCGTCTCGGGTGAGGACCGTGACGTAGTCCGCCTCGTCGAGGTCGAGCACCCGGAAACGGCCCGTCACGCCGGCGCCCTCCGAGATGCCGGCGGAGGCGTCGCGCCAGGGCTCGGCGAGCGCGGCCGTCGTGCCACCGGCCATGAGTGACGAGGCGAGATCGTCCCGCCCACCTGTCACCGCTACGGCGATTGCGAGGGCCGTGCCGAGAACTGGTCCCGGCACGAGCCCGCGACCGAGCTCACGGAACAGCAACGCCTGATCGGTTATCGAGCCGGCGCCCCCGTGCGCGTTGTCCACGCCGAGCGAGAGCCAACCGAGTGCCGCCATCCGGCGCCAGAGCGCTGCCGGATGGCCGGCCGGCGTGCCGACGGGCACCTCGGTGGCGACGAAACGGCGCGCTGAAGCCACCAGCTCCTGCTGCTCGGCGCTCGGGAGGAGGTTCACCTCGGCAGCCCGAGCACCCGCTCGCCGATGATGTTGCGCTGGATGTCCTTTGATCCGGCTGCGATCGTCGCCTGGAAGCTCCACAGGTAGTCGTAGGCCCACGTGTGCGGACGCGGCGGCAGCCCGACGACGGCGGCGCTGTCGGGCCCGACGATGTCGACGGCGAGCTTGCCGATGCGCTGCTCGAGCTCGCCGTACAGCACCCGGATCATGGAGGCCTCGGGGCCGGGCTGGTCCCCGGCTGTCGAGCGCGAAACGGCTGCCATCGTCATGGCCCGTAAGGCGGAGACTTCCGCGCGCGCCCGGCCGAGCCGGCGGGCGATCTCGTCGTCGGCGATCGCCGGCCGCCGCCCGTCGGGTCCGACGACGTTGCAAGCGACGTCGGCCAACTCGGTGACCGTCCGCTCCAGCGCCACCTGCTCGGCCATGAAGGCCGTGCCCCGCTCGAACGACAGCGTCGACATGGCGACCGACCAGCCGTCGTTCAGGTCGCCGACGACGTTCGACACTGGCACGCGGACTTCGTCGTAGAAGACCTCGCAGAACTCCGACGGCCCGGCGAGGGTACGGATCGGCCGCACCTCGATGCCCGGCGAACCCATGTCGCAGATGACCCAGGTGATACCCCGATGGCGGGGCGCATCGGGGTCTGTTCGAACGAGCAGCTCCTGGAACGTGGCGACGTCGGCGTAGCTCGTCCAGATCTTCTGGCCGGTGACGACGAGGTGGTCGCCGTCGACGACGGCACGCGTCCGCAACGCCGCCAGGTCCGAACCCGCCCCCGGCTCCGAGAAACCCTGGCACCACGTCAGCTCACCCCGGAGTATCGCCGGCAGGTGGAGGGCTTTCTGCTCCGCCGTGCCCCGGAGGATCAGAGTCGGTCCGGCGTGTCGCAACCCGACGAACGTCGTCCGCGGCGCCGGCGCCCCAGCCAGGGCGTACTCCTCGTACCAGATGAGCTGCTCGGCCAGCGAGAGGCCGCCGCCGCCGTACTCCACCGGCCACGACACGCCCGCCCAACCGCCCTCGAACTGCAGCGCCTGCCAGGCGAGCTCGAACTGGCGTGCACCTGGCGGGTCTGCCGGCGGCTGCTCGCGCGGCGCGTGCTCGGCGAGCCAGGTACGTGCTCGCTCTCGGAAGTCTCGCTCGGCAGGGGACACGTCCAGGTTCATGGGCGAGACACGTCTATCAGGTATGGTGCCGACCGGCAACGAGGGGCCGTTCGACGAGGAGGCCCGTTCGACGAGGAGGTCGGCGTGGGGGAGTACCGATGGCTTACCTGGGAGTCGCTCGACGACGGTGCGATCATCCGGATCCTCCTCAACCGGCCGGAGACCCGCAACGCCCAGAGCCGCGGGCTGCTCGTGGAGCTCGGCGAGGCGTTCCGCGAAGCCGAGGCGGACGACGCCGTCCGCGTCGTGATCCTCGGTGGCACCGGGAAGATGTTCTCGTCCGGCCACGACTTGGGCTCGAAGGAGGCACTGGAGGAGTACGGCGGGCCGAGTCCACATCCGACGACGTTGATCGACGGCGGCACGCGCGAAGGACTCGAGCGCCGCATGCTCCCCGAGTGGCACTACTTCTTCGAGAACACGAGGCGCTGGCGGGATCTGCGCAAGATCACCATCGCCCAGGTGCATGGCCCCGTGTATGCCGCCGGCCTCATGCTCATGTGGGCCTGCGACCTCATCTGCGCCGCCGATGACGTCACCTTTGCCGACGTCACGGGCACGAGGCTCGGCATGTGCGGCGTGGAGTACTTCGCACATCCCTGGGAGTTCGGGCCCCGCAAGACGAAGGAGCTCATGCTGACGGGCGACTCGATGGACGTCGAAGAGGCCTACCGCCTCGGCATGGTGAACAAGGTGTTCGAGCCGGAGGCGCTCGCCGAGAAGACCCTCGAATTCGCACGACGGGTGGCGAAGCTCCCGACCGTCACGGCGCTCCTCGTGAAGGAGGCGGTCAACCAGACGCAGGATTCCATGGGTTTCCACAATGCCCTCAACGCCTGCTTCAGCTTGCACCAGCTGAACCACGCCCACTGGGCCGAGCTCACGGGCGGCTGGGTCGGGACACCGGAGTACGGCGTGCCGGCCTGGGGCACGGCGCCCCCCGTGCAGGTGGCGCGACGGGACGAGCCGTAGCTCAGACGCCGGCGGTGACGCCGAGCAGCTCGTACATGTTGCCGCCCATGATCCGCTCGATGTCGCCCGGTGGGAGATCGGAGATCTCCTCCACGTAGGCGAGCGGGTCCGACATCCCTTCGGGATGCGGGTAGTCGGAGCCGAAGATCACGCGATCAGCCCCGAGCAGCGCCACGAGGCCGCGGGGATCCTCCTCGTGGAACGGGTGCACCCAGAGGTTGCGCCGGAACGCCGTCACGGGGTCTTCCGGCAGCTCCTGCGGCATCTTGTTGTAGACGTCGGCGAGTGCCTTGAGGAGCGGGCGTACCCAGGCGCTCCCGTTCTCGACGAGGGCGATCTTCAGCGCCGGGAAGCGGTGTAGCACGCCATGGCAGCACAGGGACGTGACCGCGTCCTCGATCGGGCGGTGTCCCATGGAGACGAGACCGAACGGCGTCGGCTTGAACGCCAGGTACTCGCCGCCCGTGCCTTCCCACTCGCTCGTGTATCGGGTGTAGCCGCTGTCGGAGGCGTGCATCACGACGAGGACGCCGGACTGCTCGACGACGCGCCAGAACGGGTCGAACTCCTCGAGGGCGAACGACCGCGGGCCACGCAGGCCTGCGACCGGCGCCGGCCGGATGAGGACGGCTCTTGCGCCTCGCTCGAGCACCCACTCGAGCTCCTCGATGGCCTTGTCCACGATCGGCAACGTGATGACCGGCGTCGAGAAGATGCGGTTCTCGTAATCGAAGTGCCACTGCTCGTACATCCAGCGGTTGAGGGCGTGAATCGTGAGGTGCGTGAGGTCAGGGTCGTCACGCATCCGCTCCTCGACGAGGCTCGCGAGGGTCGGGTACATCATCGCCTTGTCGATGCCGAGCTCGTCGAGCAGCTCGAGTCGAGCTGCCGGCTCGCGGAAGGCCGGCACCGAGGCGATGGGCTTCCCCATGATCTCCCGGTAGCTCTTGCCCTCCGGGTTCCCGTGCTTGAAGTACTCCTCCTGGGCACCCGGGGCGGCCACCACGTCGAACGTCGGGTTCGGGATGTAGTTGCTGATGTGGCCCCGCACGACGATCTTCGTGCGGCCGCGCACGTCGACGTAGTCGATGACGTGCTCGTACCCGGGAGGGAGGTGCCGCGTGAGGGCATCGCGGGTCTCGTACATGTGGTTGTCGGCATCGAAGACCGGGAAGGCGAGCGTCCGGGACGGCACGATCTGGCGACTCCTCTCGGCCGGCGACGGCACCGGACGCGAAACATGATAGTCGTGTCTCGTCTCGGCTGCGGGGCCACCAGCCGTCGCCGGAGCGCTCGTTCGGCCCGGTCAGTGCGGGAAGCGGGGCAGCTCCACGAAGGCGACGAGGCACAGGTGCACGGCGACGGCGGCGACGACGAAGGTGTGGAAGATCTCGTGGTAGCCAAACGTCCTCGGCCACGGGTTGGGGCCTTTGCGGGCATAGACGACTGCGCCGGCGGTGTAGAGCAGGCCGCCGCCGAGCAGCAGGCCGAGGCCGACCCCGCCGACGGCATGGAAGATCTCCGGGATGACGGCGACGGCCAGCCATCCGAGCACGACGTAGGGGAGTGCGACCGCCCATTTGGGAGCGTCCAGCCAGACGAGCCGAAGCACGACGCCGGCGACGGCCCCTGCCCACACCACGCCGATGACGACGGGAGCGTCTGCGCCCGGCAGCACGAGGCCGGCAGCGGCCGTGTAGGACCCGGCGATGGCGAGGAAGATCATCGAGTGGTCGAGACGCCGCATTCGTCGTCGGGCCGGCGGCGTCCAGTTGATCCGGTGGAACAGGGCGCTCACCGAGAGCATGGCCGTGATCGTCGTCACGTAGATGGCCGTGAGGGCCTCTGCCATCGGCGTCCTCGCGCGCAGCACCATGAGCGGGCCGATGGCGAGCATGGCGAAGGCCGCAGCTTCGTGGAAGACGCCTCGAAGGCGCGGTTTGGGGCGGGCTTCGGGTGCTGCGGTGACCTCAGAAGGAGCCTCGGCTGTCGCTCGACTCGCCATGAGCGGATCGTACCTTGGGCCGGTGCTCTTCCTTCGTCGGTGTCTGGCGGTCCCGGTGTCTGGCGGTCCCGGTGTCTGGCGGTCTCAGCCGAGCCGGGCCTCGGGCAACGTGGCCAGGTAGCACTTCTCCTCGACGCGGGCGGCGATGCGCCAGCCTCGCTCGGTGCGCACCAGTTGGTCGTGGTACCACAATCCGCAGAAGTAGAGGACGTCCGGCCGTCCGTCCCGTCCGAACACCATCGGGTTGTGGCAGATGGTATGACACTCGGCCCGGTCGCCGGTGATCGTGATCCTGCTCGTGGCAGCGAGGTGGTAGTAGGCGACGTGAGCCGGTAGGACCTCTGCCAGATAGGCCTTCATCTCTGTCAGGCCGCCGCGGGGCGCCCCGAAGGCCGTGTAGTCGATGACGGCGTCCTCGGTGAAGATCGAGTCGAGCTCGTCGAGTCGCTGCCGATCGATGGCGTGGCAGTACTGGGCGATGAGGTCCTGGATCTCGAGGCGGTCGGAGATCTCCTGCAGGTCCATCACGCCGGGGCCGTGAGCTCGGGATGACGTGCCCGCAAGGTGGCCAGCATGCCGTCTCGCCAGTCGACCCGGCACGGGCCGGTGATGGCGGTTCGCCGGCTGACATCGGCGACGGCGCCGGCCGGCCCTCCGTCGGACGGCAGGATCTCGACGGCCGCCGGCCGCCCGCTCAGTTCGGCGATGTAGCTGCACCACTCCTGCACGCTCACGACCTCGTCGCCTCCCCAGTTGACAATCGTGGCCGGCACGGAAGCCGCCGCCAGCATCGCCGCCACCTGCTCGTTGATGTCGTCCTCGAAGATCGGGCTGTACCAGCTGGGATCGTGCCGGGTCACGACGGGGCGACCGGCCACGACGGCGTCGGCGTCGTAGGCGGGCAAGCCACCGCCCGGACCGTAGGAGGCGTTCATGCGGGCGATCGTGACCGGAACGTCGAAGAGACGTGCGCACGTTCGGGCGACAGCTTCCTCGCCGATCTTCGACATGGCGTAGGTGGGGGCGAAGGCGGCGTTCGTCTCACCGAGGGGATCGCCCTCGCCATAGGCGTGAGCCGGATCGGGGTGCGGCCGGTAGACCGAGTGCGTCGACATCACGAGGACGGCCTTGGCCTTGCGGCAATGGTGCATGAGAAAGCCCACGGGCTCTGCGTTGTTGCGCATGGCTCGGTCGATGTCGGGGTTCGGCCCGATGTAGGCCGCCAGGTGCACGACGTAGGTGAAGTCGTCGGGCAGGTCGCCGTAGTCGCCGGCGGCGAGGTCGAGGCGGATCGGCGTGACGCCGGTCGCAGTGACACGAGCCTGCGAGCCCTCGGCCCGGAAGCGAGCCGCCCCCCACACCTCGTTCTCGGAGGCGAGAAAGCGTGCCATCGGGAAGCCGATCTGACCGGCGGCGCCCGTCACGAGGATCTTCTCTCCCGACAGAGCTCTCATCGTCAGCCTCCCGCTCCCGCCGTGGTGCCGCCGTCCACGCGGATCACCTGTCCGGTCACGTAGCGGGCCCCCGGCGAGCACAGCCAGGAGATCACGTCGGCGATCTCCTCCGGCTCGCCGATCCGGCCGAGGGGCACGTGGCGCACCACGCGCTCGCCGCGATCGCCGGCGAACCGATCGGCGTTGCCCTCGGTCCTCACGAGGCCGGGAGCCACGGCGTTCACCCGTACGCCGAGTGGCCCGAGCTCGAGGGCCAACTGACCGGTGAGCGCCTCGACGCCCGCCTTGGAGGACGGGTAGACGCCGTATCCGGGGCTGCGAGTCGTGGCCGCCCCGGAGGAGAGGTTGACGATGCTTCCGGTCCGGCGACCGGCCAGTGCGGGCGCGAAGGCCTGCGAGCACCAGAGCGTCCCGAGCACGTTGACGCGCAGTACCTCCGTGCTCTCCGGCGCCAAGGTGTCCGCCAGCGTCGTGTAGTACCAAATGCCTGCGTTGTTGACGAGGGCGTCGACCTCGCCGATGCTGCCGGCGACATCATCGGCGAGGCGCAGCACGGCATCCCGGTCCCCGACGTCGGCGGTTCGGGCGTCGCCGCCCGTCTCGGCGGCCGTGGCAGCCGCAGCATCGGCGTCGATGTCGACCGCGACGACGCGATAGCCGTCGGCCGCCAGCCGGCGTGCAGTCGAGCGGCCGATGCCACGACCCGCCCCCGTGACCACGGCAACTCGCATCGTGGCGGCGATCGTATCGCCGGCGACGAGAACGCGTTCTAATCTTCGGGGCCGTGCAGGCAGATCGCTCTCCCGGGAACTGGGGACGCTGGGGGCCATCGGACGAGCGTGGCGCGCTCAACCTCGCGACGGCCTCGGTCGTGCTCGAAGCTGCCGGGGCCCTGCGCACGGGCAAGGTGTACTCCTTGGCGCTCCCGATCTCGCCTTCCCGCACACCGGCCGTCTGGGACCGGCCGCCGCCGCAGCGCTTCACGAGAACGGCGCCGGCTGATCATCGGCCTGCCGGAGACCCGGCTCTCCCGGTCGTCGGATCGGCGGACGACATGCTCGTGCTCCCGAGCCATGCGGGCACGCACCTCGACGCCCTCTCCCACGTGTTCGAGGGCGAATCGTTCTACAACGGGCACCCGGTTGGATCGTTCACGACTCGGCGGGGCGCCGGCCACTGCTCGATCGTGCGTACGGGCACCGTCGCCACGCGCGGCGTGCTCCTCGACGTCGCCGCCGGCGGGTCTGCGCTCGCCGCCGGGCACACGATCTCGGCGGCCGAGTTGGAGGCATGCTGCGAGCGTCAGGCGGTCGAGATCCGCTCCGGCGACGCCGTGCTCATCCGCACGGGCTGGCTGGAGGCGCTCGTAGCGGACGCTGGGACGCCGCCGTTTCCCCAGCCGGGCATCGGACTCGACGCGGCCGGCTGGTTGCAGGCGCGAGACGTGTGCCTCGTGGCCGCCGACAACTCGGCGGTCGAGGTGCTGCCGTTCGACGGCGGCCGCGAGCTCGCCGTTCACGTCGAGCTGATCGTGCACTCCGGAATTGGCCTTCTCGAACACGCCTGGCTCGCCGAGATGGCCGCTGACGCCTGCCACACGTGCCTGCTCGTCATCGGGGCGCTCCCCGTCGTCGGCGCCACCGGGAGCCCCGTCAACCCCATCGCCATCGGCTGAGCCGAATCGGCCGGCGCCACGGCCACCGCGCACACAACGAGACTCGAGAAAGAGGCTGACCATGCAAGCGATCGTCTGGACGGGCGAGCTCGAGGTCCGCGACGACGTCGAGCTGCGCGGCGTGGAGCCCGGTGAGGTCCGGGTGCGCCTGCACAGCGCAGGGCTCTGTCACTCCGACGTCGCCGTCGTCGACGGCACGATCCCGTTCCCGACTCCCGTCGTGCTCGGCCATGAGGGTGCCGGAATCGTGGAGGAGGTCGGCAGTGCGACGTCGAAGGTAAAGGTCGGGGACCACGTGGTGCTGACGACGCTCGGCAACTGCGGCCAGTGCGATGCCTGCGACCGGGGCCAGCCAACCCATTGCCGCGACACGATGGGCCGTCTCGGGAAACCCTTCCGTGTCGGCGGCGAGGAGGCGTATCAATTCGCCAACGCGGGCGTGTTCGCCGAGTCCACCGTCGTGCGGGAGTCGCAGGCGATCGTGATCGATGCCCGCGTCCCCTTCGAGGCTGCCTGCCTCATCGGCTGTGCCGTCGTCACAGGGGCCGGGGCCGTCCTCAACCGGGCCCGCGTGCAGCCGGGCCAGAGCGTGGTCGTCATCGGTGCCGGCGGCATCGGCCTGTCGGTCGTGCAGGCGGCCCGTCTCGCGGGCGCTTCCCGCATCGTCGTCGTGGATGCCAACCCCGCCAAGCTCGACGCCGCCATGGAGTTCGGCGCCACGGACTTCGTCGACGCCTCGTCGGCAGAGGACCCCGTGCGGGCCGTGAGGGACCTCGGCCTGAAGCGGGGAGTCGATCACAGTTTCGAGTGCGTCGGGCACCCGGCGCTGATCCGCAATGCCATCGACCTGCTCGACTGGGGTGGTACCTGCACGCTCGTCGGCGTGCCCAAGATCGGCACGGAGGCGAGCTTCGTCGTCAACTCCCTCTACAACAACAAGTCGATCCTGGGCTGCCGGTACGGCGCTGCCCGCCCGCACCATGACATACCCCTCATCGTGCAGCTCTACCTCGACGGCCGGTTCAAGCTCGACGAGATGGTGACGAAGACCTATCCGCTCTCGGGCATCTCAGAGGCGATCTCGGATCTGCACGATGGCAAGCTGAACCGAGGTGTGCTCCGCATCGCTTGACAGACCTCGCATTACTGATCAAACTGACCAGTAATGCGAGGTGGGGGGGACGGATCGGGCACGGCGGCCGCGGCGGCAGCGGCAGCGGCAGCGGCGGTCGCAGCCGCAACCCGCGATGCCGGCGCAGATGCAAGAGTTGTCGCCTTCGCAGCTCGTTCCGCCCGCTCTGCCGCGGGGCGGCCCCGGGATCCCCGTGTCGACGAGGCGATCCTCGTGGCGACCCGCGACCTGCTCGTCACGCTCGGCTATCGCCGCCTCGCCGTCGATGCCGTGGCGAGAAGAGCCGGCGTCAGCCGCACGACGGTCCGTCTGAGATGGAGATCGAAGGCCGAGCTCGTCTTCGACGCCGTTGCGCCGGATCCCCATGTCCTCGAGGTGCCCGACACCGGCTCGCTCGAAGGCGACCTGCGGGGCTGCGTCGACAACACCGTGCGCCTGTTCCGGTCCGCCCCCATGCGTGCAGCCTTCCAGGGCCTCCTCGACGACGCCCGCAACCATCCGGACGTGGGGCGGGCTCTGAGGGATCGCATCTACCGACCGGCGACGGACGGCTTCGCGAAGCTCGTCGACCGTGCGGTGGCCCGAGGTGAGATCGCCCGGACGATCGATGCCGAGGTGCTCTTCGACATCATCGCCGGCTCGTCGCTCTACCGGCTCACCGTGAGCGGCGGCGATCCGGGCCGGTTGGCCGACCAACTCGTGGGTGTGCTCACCGCAGGCCTCGCCGGCAGCCACCCCCTCGACGGACCCGCCGCCGGCCGGCGGTACATCACGAAGGAGCCGTGACCATGGAATTCGGTGTCTTCATCCAGACCTACGTGCCGAAGTGGCGCCAGGACGCCGATCCCGACGCAGAGCACCACGCTCTGTTCGAGGATCTGGCCGTCGTCGAGGCGGCCGATCGATACGGGTTCAAGTACGCCTGGGCGACCGAGCACCATTTCCTCGACGAGTACTCGCACCTTTCTGCCAACGACGTCGTGTTGTCGTACCTGGCGGCGAGAACCGAGCGCATCCACCTCGGGTCGGGCATCTTCAACCCGCTCCCGACCGTCAACCACCCGGCCAAGGTGGCGGAGCGTGCGGCGATGCTCGACCACGTGAGCGGGGGACGGTTCGAGTTCGGGACCGGGAGGGGTGCCGGCAGCCACGAGATACTGGGTTTCCTGCCCGGGATGGAGGACCTGAACGGCACGAAGGAGATCTGGGAGGAGGTCATCGGCGAGTTCCCGAAGATGTGGACGCAGGAGACCTATGAGGGTTTCGAGGGGAGGTTCTGGTCGCTCCCTCCCCGCAAGATCCTCCCGAAACCGTATGTCAAGCCGCACCCGGCCATGTGGTACGCAGCCGGCAACCCGAGCAGCTACGAGATGGCGGCGCGCATCGGCCTCGGCGTGCTCGGCTTCTCCGTCAGCTCGGTGACGGCACTCGCACCGGTGTTGGAGGCGTACAAGAAGGCGATCGTCAACGCCGAGCCCATCGGAGCCTTCGTGAACGACAACGTCATGGTGACCACGGCCGCCTGGGTCGCCGAGGAGGCCGACGACGCCTATCGCCTCGCTTCCGGCGCTCGCATGAACTACCTGCAGTCGAACGTCTTCCGCTACCACGACACGTTCCCGCATCCGGCCTGGGTCCCGAAGTGGCCGGAATTGATCCCGGACATGACGCCCGAGGACGTGGCAAAGGCGGCTGCAGGCGGGGCCATGATCGCCGGCAACCCGGACGACGCCCTCGCCCAGTGCCGGCGGTGGGAGGCGGCCGGCGCCGACCAGCTCGTCATCGGAGTCGGCCCGGGCTCGCACGAGGCGACCATCGAAACCCTCCGCCTCCTCGGCACCCACGTCATCCCGCTGCTCGACCGCGACCCCGTCCACCGGACGGACCGCTTCCGGGAGGCCGCCGCCGCCTCCGCTGCCGGCTGAGCAGCGCGCCCGGCCAGGTTGCCATGACGGCGCTTCGATACGGCATGACGCTGCCCGTGCAGGGGCAGTCGCGGCTCATGGCCGAGGCCTGGGAGAACGCCGCCGGCCCGCCCGAGCTGGCGCGGGTGGCGCGTGCCTGCGAGGCGGCCGGCTTCGACAACGTGAGCGTGTGTGACCACGTCGCCGTGCCGCGCCACCTGGCCGATCGTATGAGCACTGTCTGGTACGACCCGGTGGCGACGCTCGGGTGGCTTGCCGGGATCACCGATCGGATCCGCCTTCTCTCGCAGGTCTACGTCGTGCCCTACCGCAGCCCCTTGCAGACGGCCAAGGCGTTCGCGACGCTCGACGCTCTCTCGGGTGGCCGGGTGGTTCTCGGCGTCGGTACCGGCCATGTCGAGGCGGAGTTCGAGGCCCTCGGCATACCGTTCGCCGAACGCGGGCAGCGCACCGATGCGGCCATCGCGGCGCTGCGCAGGCTCTTCGCCGACGAGTGGGGCGGCGGGTCCGGCGACTCCGGCGATCTCGGCCAGCAGCCGCGGCCCGTGCAAATCGGCGGGCCGCCGATCTGGGTCGGTGGATCCACGGCGCCGGCGCGGCGCCGCGCCGCCCTGCTCGGTGACGGCTGGCTGCCGCAAGGTCCGCCGAAGATCGGGATGCAGGCGGCCGTGACGGAGATCCTCGAGCTGCGGTCCGCCGCCGGCCGTGGTGACGAGCCCTTCGCGATGGGCGACATGTCGGCGTTCTACGTCGGCGAACCGGACTGGGAGACAGGGCGCCATTGCCTTGCCGGCACGCCAGAGCGGATCGCCGAGTACCTCCTCGGGCGCGCCGCCCTTGGCGTGACCCATGTGCAGGTTCGGCTGCGGGCTCGTCAGGTGGGTGAGCTCGAAGACCAGATCGCTACGTTCGCCGAGTCCGTCATCCCGTTGGTCGCACGATCGTGAGTGAGCCGCCGATGAACCATCTCGAGTCCCCCTTGGCGACGGGCCCGCCCGTCCGGATCGGCCGCATGCTCTTCACGCTCGTCGACCCGAACCCGGGCTACGAGGTGGCATACAACCGTTGGTACGAGCGGGACCACTTCTATGCCGGCTGCCTCGTCGGGCCGTGGTTGTTCGCCGGCCGGCGCTGGGTGGCGACGCGTGCCCTGAAGGATCGGCGCTTTCCGGCCACGAGCCCCTTCGCCGATCCCGTCGTTGCCGGGAGCTATCTCTCGGTCTACTGGGTGCTCGCCGGTCACGAGGACGAGCACTTCGCCTGGGCTCGACGGCAGGTGTACTGGCTGTACGGGGAAGGTCGTGGCTTTGCCGAGCGCACACATGCCCACACGAAGCTCTACGACTTCGAGGGAGCCGTGTCGGCTGATCCAGACGGCGTACCGGTGGAGCTGGCACTCGACCACCCCTATGGTGGGCTCGTCGTCCTCTGCGCCGAACCGGTCCCCGAATCCGGTCACGACGACCTCGCGACAGCCTGCGCACCGCTCGTCGGCGAGCTGCTGCGATCGGGGGTGGATCTCGTGTCGAACTGGCACTTCCACGTCGAGGAGGGAGACTTCCGGGCACCCATGGAGCTCGGCTCAGAAGGGGGCAGTGCCGAGCGGTTGCTGCAGCTGTGTTTTGTCAAGGGATCGCCGGAAGACGTCTGGCCGGCGGTGCAGCAATATGCCGAAGCACTCGAAGCTTCGGGCGCCGGTCGTGTGAGCTTTGCGGCGCCGTTCCTCCCGACCATCGTCGGGACCGACACCTACACCGACGAGTTGTGGTGAGGGCCACGATGGGATGCCTCATCGGCGGCGCCACCGTCGAAGGCGAGAACGGCGCCTACGAGGTCGTCAACCCCGCCACCGAGCAGGTCCTGGGGCTCGCGCCGGAAGCCTCGGCAGCCGACGGCGCCCGGGCGGCGGAGGCGGCGGCGGAGGCGTTCGCGAGCTGGTCGCGCACGACCCCCGAAGAGCGGGCGACGTTGTTGAACAAGGCCGCAGACCTTCTCGAGAGCCGGTCGAAGGAGCTCTGCGCCCTCGTCCAGGCAGAGACCGGATCGACGGTCATGATGACGCGCACCGCCCAGGTGCCCGGAGCCATCGCCCGCCTGCGGCGCTATGCCCGGGGTGCTCTCGAGCCCGTGACGATCCCGCTGCCACCGGCGCCGAACTGGCCGGGCGGCCCCGACGGCGTGGGTGGTGGCATCACGACGGCCATGGGCGTTCGCCGCCCTGTCGGTGTCGTGGCTGCCGTCACGTCCTACAACGTCCCGATGAACAACGTCGCCGGCAAGATCGGGCCTGCGCTCGCCATGGGCAACACCGTCGTGGTGAAGCCGGCACCGCAGGATCCACTCGGTGTGATCGCCATGGTGGAGGCGATGAACGAGGTGGGCTTCCCTCCCGGGGTCGTCAACGTCGTGGTCGGATCCACGCCCGAGTGCGGGGAGGCCCTCGTGTCGGCCCCAGTGGTGGACATGGTGAGCTTCACCGGCAGCACCGCGGTCGGCGTGCGCATCGCCGAGACGTGTGCTCGGGACATGCGCCGGGCCCTGCTCGAGCTCGGCGGCAAGGGAGCCAGTCTCGTCTTCGCCGGCGCCGACCTGGAGCGGGCGGCGCGAGGGACGGCGAGCACGTTCACGTTTCATGCCGGTCAGATCTGCACCGCGCCGACGCGCCTGTTGGCACAGCGCTCCGTGTACGACGAGATGGTCGAGCGCCTGGCCGCCCACGCCACTGCCGCCAAGGTGGGCGACCCGACCGAGCGCGACACGGTCGTCGGTCCGCTCATCTCCGCCGCCCAGCGAGAGCGAGTGGTCACCCACGTGGAACGGGCCGTCGCCGACGGGGCAGTGTTGAACGCCGGCGGTCCTGCCGACATGGAGCACGGCTACTTCGTCCGGCCTACCGTGCTGAGTGAGTGCAGGCCGGCCATGGCGGCCGTGCAGGAGGAGATCTTCGGTCCCGTGGTGGTCGCACTGGCCTTCGACGACGAGGAAGAGGGAATCGCCCTCGCCAACAGCACGAGCTATGGCCTGTACGACTATGTGTGGACGGGGGACGCCAACCAAGGACTCCGCGTCGCCGGACTGCTGCGCAGTGGCAACGTCGGGGTGAACACCGTCGGCCGCAATCCCGAGACCCCCTTCGGCGGTTTCAAGCGCAGTGGTATCGGCCGCGATGGCGGGTCCTTCGCCCTGCACGCCTACTCGGAGCTACAAAGTGTGGTGTGGCCGGGATGAGCACTGAGCCGATGAACACAGAGCCCGGAGACGCGAGCGCCGGCGTGGGTCGCAACGGCGAGGACGAGGAGCAGCCGGCGCCGGCGCCGCAGCGGGCTACGAAGTTCGTGGAGCCGCCCCGGGAGGAGATCCCGGCGATCAGCAGGGCGCACGTGGCGGCGCTCGAATCGGGCGGGGCGGAGGAGTTCTGGAACGCCGCCGGCATGAGTCACGTCATCGTGCGGACGCTCGGGCGCAGGACGGGCAACGAGCACAAGGTGGCGCTCCCGTACTGGTCCGACGCCGACGGATCCCGGGTGGTCGTCGGCTCGTTCGCGGGTGCTCCCGACCATCCGGCCTGGTAC
>JBEKMC010000070.1:0-17824 GCA_050008715.1 Acidimicrobiales bacterium
AGCCGGTCGCGGAACGGGGCGGGTCGGATTACTGCTTGCTGCGAATGGTCCGCGACCTCGCCCGTGCAGGGTGGAAGTGCCACATTGTCATACCCAGCCAGTCCCCGCTCCGGGCTGAGTTCGAGGACGCCGGAGCCACCCTTCACGTCATCCCGATGCGGCGGATCACACGCAGCGGCGGGACCGCCTATTGGCTCGGCTTCGCCCTGGCGTGGCCCGTCTCCGTGCTGCGCCTGCTGGCGCTGGCTCGGCGCCTGCGTCCCACCGTCGTGCACAGCAACTCGCTCCATTGCTGGTACGGCTGGGCGGTGGCTCGCCTCATCGGGCGACCGCATGTCTGGCACGCTCGCGAGATCGTGGTGCAGTCATCCGCCGCCCTGAAGCTCGAGCGCTGGTTGTGCCGGCACTTTGCGTGGAAAGTGGTTGCCGTCTCGAAGGCCGTCGCCGCCCAGCTCGACGGCACCAACGTGGTCGTCATCCACGACGTTCCCGACGGGACGGAGTTCTCACCCGAGCGAGCCGGGCGCTTCCGTGAGCGAGTGGGCCTCGGCGACGAGCTGCGCCTCGCGGGCGCCGCCGGGCGGATCGACACCTGGAAGGGCTTCGACGTCGTGCTCGACGCCGCCCAGATACTGCGGGTCAGCCGGCCCGACGTGGAGATCGTCGTCGCAGGAGGCCCGGTACCGGGCAAGGAGGAATACGCCGAGGCACTGCATCGCCGGGCGGCGGCCATGGCGGGAGTCCACTGGCTGGGTGAGCGCGACGACATGGCCGACCTGCTCGCCGACCTCGACGCCTTCGTCGTTGCCTCGACCGAACCCGAGCCGTTCGCCACCGTGCTCGCCGAGGCGCTCGCGAGCGGGGTCCCGGTCGTGGCGACCGATCACGGCGGCTCGCCCGAGATGCTCGCCGATGCCGGCGCCACGACTGGGGTCTTGATCCCTCCCGGAGACGCCGGCGCCCTCGCCGAGGCACTCAAGTCCGTCGTGCCCGAAGGCAGTTCGAGCGCCGAGGAACGCCGCCGGAGATCGCCCATGGCGCTCCGGGAGGCGACTACCTTCGCGGCGCTGTTCGAGCAGGCACGCGACGCAGGCGCTCAACGGCGGGCCGCCACTGCATCGGCGTAGAGCGACGCGAGGCCGGCGACACAGCGTTCCCAGGTGTATCCCGCCGCCCGGGCGGTGCCGGCCTCGGTGAGCCGGCGGCGCTCCTCCGGCCGTTCGAGGACGTCCGACAATCCGCTGGCGAGGGCGTCGCGGTCGCCGGGGGGTACGAGCAGGGCTGCGTCGCCGAGCACCTCCGGCAGGGAGCCGGCGGTGCTCGCCACGACGGGGACGCCGGCTGACATGGCCTCGAGCGGCGGCAACCCGAATCCTTCGTAGAGCGACGGGTACGCGAGCACGCTCGCCCCGGCCAGCAGCTTCGCCCGCTGCTCGTCGGTGACCCACCCGAGCTGGCGGATCCGGCCGGCGTACGGCGACTGGTCGATGACGGCCCGCAGGGCATCCTCGCCCCACCCGCGTGCGCCGGCGATGACGAGCTCCAGGTCTGGATGGTCGCCGGCAAGGCATTCAAATGCTCGCACGAGGGTCGGGAAGTCCTTCCGGGGCTCGATGTTGCCGATCCCTAGGATGTACGGGCGTGACGGCGGCGATGGTGCCCTTGTGCCCGGCCGCCCAGAAGCCCCGGCGGCGCTGACTCCGAGCGCCACCACCTTCACGAGCTCGGGAGGAGCGCGGAAGTGCTCGACGATTTCGGCCGCCACGATCTCCGAACACGTGTGCACGATGGCCCCTCGCCGGAGCGCTCGCCGGATGAGGAGGGGGAACCGGAGGCTCACCGGCTCGCACCATTCCGGAAACCGCACGCAGGTGAGGTCGGGCACCGTGACCACCTCGGCGGCTCGCCGGGCCGGCGGAACGACGAAGTCGGTCCCGTGCACGACGTCGACAGGACCGGTGAAGCGCTCGATCACCGGACCGTCGAACCGGGCCCATGCGGCCTGCAGGACCCCCGCCGGCATCGGCCTCAGGGAACACCGGACACCCGTCGGAAGTGACGACGGCAGCAGCTTGCGGCCCCGCCAGCTGACTGCGAAGGCGGTCAGCTCGAGATCGTCCCGGAGCGCGAGCCCGTCGATGATATTGGCGGCGAAGACCCCGATGCCGCTCTTGTGGCCGATCGTCGGAGTGGCGTCGATGGCGACCCGGATCATGGCCGCGGCACCCTACCAATGATCCACCGAGAGCCGCCGTGACGACCTGCCCGCATCCAGCCACGGCTTGGCAGGAATTAGCCTCGCCAGATGACCTACGGACGCCCGAGGGCGCGACTGTCGTTGTCGGCCGCCCTGATCTCGGCCGCCAGCATCTCGGTCGCCACCGTCGCAGCCGCCTGCTCGACGGCGTCGTCGGTCACCTCGACGTCGGCGCCGAAGCAACAGCACGCCACGACGACTCGGCCGGCCACGACGACCGCTCGCACGTTCCCCGGCCCATACGGGGTGGAGTCGTCGGCAATCATCCAGCAGAACAAGCTTCCCGGGACGAAGGCCTGGAAGATCTTCGGCACCCCGCCCGGCTTCCTCGATGCCTTCGCCAGCTTGAACTACGCCAAGGTCGGCAACACCGTCAAGCTCTATGTCTCCACCGACGCCTCGACGTTCCGGGTCTACGCCTACCGCATGGGCTTTTACGGAGGCGACGGGGGGAGGCTCGTGTGGAGCTCGGTGGCCGCCAAAGGTGTCTCCCAGCCCACATGCCCATTGACTGGCGGCGTCAACATGGTCACCTGCGACAACTGGTCGAGCTCGTTGAGCTTCACGGTCAGCTCGGCCTTCGTCTCCGGCGACTACCTGCTGAAGCTCGTGGGCAACCGGGGCCAGGAAGGGTACGTGCCGCTGACGATCTGGGATCCGAGCAGTCACGCCACATACCTCGTGATCGCCCGTTCGCTGACCGAACAGGGGTGGAACAACTGGGGCGGGTACGACTACTACCAGGGGGAGGGCCCGTGCACGTTGGGCTCGCCGGCCTACCCACCCTGCAACCGCGCCCGCATCGTGTCGTTCGACCGCCCGTACAACTCCGGTGACGGGGCGGCAGACTTCCTGTCGAACGAGTTCCCGCTCGTGGCCTTCGCAGAGCAACACGGCCTGGACGTCACCTACGTGACCGACATCACGGTCGACGAACACCCGGGCGTCGTGCTGCACCACAAGGCGCTCCTGTCGCTCGGCCATGACGAGACGTGGACCTCGACAGAGCGTCTTGCGGTCCAGAAGGCCGAGGCACGCGGCGTCAACATCGTCTTCTTCGGGGCTGCCGCCATCGTCAGGCATGCCCGCTTGCAGTCGTCACCGCTCGGACGCGACCGCGAAGAAGTCGACTACCGCGACTCGAGCGAGGATCCGCTCAACGGAGTCGCCAGCCCCCTCGACGTGACCGGGAACACGTTCGGCTCGCCGCCGACGGACTGGTCGGAGACGAGCCTCACCGGTCAGCTGTACTCCGGATACCTCGAGCCGGGCGAGCAGCCGGTCCCGCTCGTCGTCTACGACCCGAGCTCCTGGCTCTTCAAGGGGACCGGGCTCGGCATGGGCTCCAAGGTCCCGGGTGTGATCGACTCGGACATCGACCACGTTGCTCCGGGCTACCCGATGCCGTCGGACCTCCAGGTGCTCGCCCACTCACCGATATCGCTCTCGGTCGCCTACACCAACCAAGGCCAATGGGGCGGATACACGTATGCCGACGTGACCTACTACACCGACCCGACCTCGAAGGCGGGGGTGTTCGACAGCGGCACGACGAACTGGATCTGCGCCATGTCGACGTGCTCGTGGAAGCATGGCGGACCGGGGCCGGACGTACAGAGAATGACGGGCAACCTCCTTCGCCTTTTCGGGCAGGGTCCCGCCGGTGCCACCGATCCGTCCGTCGCGAACTGGAGGTCGGTGACCCCTGCGGGATCGTGACGAGGCGGCAGTGGCGCCTCGGCGGCGTCGTCAGGGGCGGTGCTTCGTCTCCTCGGCGCGCCAGTAGCCGAGCAGATCGGCGAGCGTGTCGTCCAAGGGAACCTGCGGCTCCCAGCCGGTGACCGACCGCAGACGCGAGGCGTCTCCGAACAGCACCGGGACGTCGACCGGCCGGAAGAGGGCCGGGTCCACCACGAGCTCCACGGGCGTGTCCACGAGGGCGCACAACCGTTGAGCCACCTCCTCGACGGTTGTCGCCCTGCCGGTCGCCACGTTGTAAGCCTCGCCGGCCACCGTTTCGTCGGAAAGGGCGGCCTCCGCCAACAAGCGATACGCGCGCACGACGTCCCGCACGTCGGAGAAGTCCCGAGCGGCGCCGAGGTTGCCGACCGGGACGACTCCGCCGCCCGCGAGCTCCGCCTGTGCGACTCTCCTCGCGAGGGCAGACACGACGAATTCCGCCGACTGCCCAGCGCCGACGTGGTTGAACGGTCTCACGCGGACGGCGCGCACGCCGCGCCCGAGCCAGGCCTGCATCGCCAGGTACTCGGCGGCCACTTTGCTGGCGGCATACGGGCTCACCGGACGCAGCTCCGACTGCTCCCGGAGCGGCTCGGTCCCGACCGTGCGGCCGTAGACCTCGGCCGAGCTCACGACGATCACGACGGGTGGCAGCGAGCACCTCCGAGCCGCCTCGAGCACGCGCAGCGTCCCGACGGCGTTCACCTCGAACGTGCGAACCGGGTCCTCCCACGACCTCGCCACGTCGGCAAGGGCCGCCAGGTGGTAGACGACCTCGGGGGCGGCTGCCACGATGTCCGCCGAGATTGCGTCGCCGTCGGTCACGTCGAGCTCGTCACCCGCGAGCAGGACCTCGTCGCCATGGTCCTCGAGGTGGGCTCGCAGCCAACCCCCGACAAAACCTGACCCTCCCGTGACGTACGCCCTCACAGCGTCACCCTAACGGGTGCCACGCGAGCCTCCCCGGGAGCACCCCGCCCCCCGCCCCGACCTCTCGCCCCATCTCCTCACCCCGCCTCTCGCCCGTCAGGCAGCGATCATCCGCCGCTCACCGGAACAAGTCCTCCGAGTAGGGGCGCACGACCTCCTCGCGCACCGAGCCCGGCCCGAAGGCGGACGGGTCGACTCCCCGCACGACGGCGACGGGCACTCCGGCGGCCTTCCCCATCACGAGCTCGGCAGCGCCGGCGATCTCGTCGACGACGCAGACCTCGGTGGCCACGAGCGTGCGACCCATCGCGTCCACCGTGCCGCGGAGGTCGACGATCCCGCGCAGGCCGGCGCTGCCGATGGCGACGTCTGTGACGCCGCGTCTCCAGGCGCGGCCAAAGGTGTCGGTGACGATCACTGCGACGTCACGACCGGTCCGGGCGCGAAGGCCGTCTCGGATCCGCCGTGCGGAACGGTCCGGATCCACTGGGAGAAGGGCTGCGAAGCCCTCCGTCATGTTCGACAGGTCGACACCGGAGTTGGCGCAGACGAAACCGTGGCTCGTTTCTGTGATGACGAGATCGCCGCGGCGCCGCAGCACGCGGACCGCCTCGCCTTCGGCGAGCTGCCGGCGGGCATCGGCATCCTCGGCATCGACGACGACCACGCGGCCTTCGGCCTTGGACACGATCTTCTGAGTGACGACGACGACGTCGCCGTCCTCGATGCTCGCAGCCGCCGCGATCATGGCGGCGAGGTCGTCGCCGGCCGCCACCTCCGGCAGCCCGGTGACGGCTACGACGGCGAGCGAGGGCGGGGCGTCCATGGAGGGATTCTCGTCCAGGACGCTTCCGTGCGTCACCCCGGCTATTCGGCCGCGGGGAACACGCCGGCCGCACGCGTCGCGTCGAGACCCTGGCCGCCGCCGGCAGCCAGCACGGCTCGGGCGAGGCCGGCGGCCACGGCAGGCTCACGCATGACCGTGGCCGTGACGATGCAGCGCACGCCGTGGGCTTCGACGGCAGCCGCCTCGGCGGCGTCGGCCTCGTCCACGACAAGGGTGCCGCAGACGTCCCGGAACCAGCTCGCCACGCCGGCGGCGGTTGCTTCGGCGCCCAGCTCGGTGAGCAGCCGGTCGGCCGGGCCTTTGAGGGCTGCGCCGGCGACGATCGGCGAGATGCCCACGACGTGTCGTCTCCGGCGCTCGAGCAGGGCGCGCACGCCCGGTACCGACAGGATGGGATCGATCGAGACCACCGGGTTCGAGGGTGCGATCACGATCGTGCCCGCCGTCTCGAGGGCACTGAGCACGCCCGGAGCCGGTTCCGCCTGCTCGGCCCCCGAGAAACGGACGCCGCCCACCGCCACACCGTGACGCATCCGCACGAAATAGTCCTGGAAACCGACCTCTCCCCCGTCGACAAGATCGAGCATGGTGTGCACGGGGTCGTCGGACATCGGGAGGAGCGTGAGCGGGAGCCCAAAGGCTCGCGTCAACTCGGCAGTGACCTCCGACAGGGTCGCCCCCGACCGCAAGCGGCCAGTCCGGTAGAGATGCGTCGCCAGGTCGAGATTGCCGAGGCGGAACCAGGTCTCTCCGCCGAGTGCTTCGAGGGCATCCATCGTGGAGAACTCGTCTCCGACGAGCCCCCAACCGGTGGCCGGGTTCACGCGGCCGGAGAGGGTGTAGGTGATGGTGTCGAGATCCGGGCTGATCGACAGGCCGTGCAGCTCGGTGTCGTCGCCGGTGTTGACGACGGCGGTGACGTCCTGCCCGTCGACGACCTGCAGCAACCCGGAGAGGAACCGGGCAGCCCCGACGCCGCCGCAGAGCACCGTGATCATATGGCCACCGGCGCCGGGATCATGTGGCCACCGGCGCCGGCTCATGTGGCCGCCGGCGCCGGCTCATGTGGCCACCGGCGCCGGCTCAGCCGACTCGGCCACGATGCTCCTCGATGACGTGCGACACGCCGTCGGCAACGGTGGTCCACGGCTTCCATCCGAGGTGAATCCCGGCTCGATCGGGATCGAGGGCGCTGCGGCGGATGTCGCCGGGCCGCTCCGGCACGTGGCGGGGCAGCACGCTCGTGCCGGCGGCGGCGGCCATCAATCGGTAGAGCTCGGACGTGGACGTCTCGGTGGCTGTACCGATGTTCAGCACGAGACCGCCGCCACGCTTGGCGGCGCGGGCGAAGGCGTCGACGACGTCGTCGACGTACACGTAGTCGCGTGTGTCCGAGCCGTCGCCGAAGATGACGCACGGCTCCCCGGCGACGAGCAGGCTCGCGAAGATGGCGACGACTCCGGCCTCGCCGTGGGGATCCTGGCGCGGCCCGTAGACGTTGGCGAGAGCGAGTGCGGTGAACTCCATGTGATGCAACGTCCGGTAGGCGGCGAGGTAGTCGATTGCGGCCTTCTTCGAGACTCCGTACGGCGACATGGGCCCATGGGGCGCATGCTCGGCAACCGGGAGATCGGCAGGGTCCACGTCTCCGTAGAGAGTGCCACCGCTTGCCGCGTAGACGATCTTGCGCGTCTTGGCCGCCCGCGCCGCCTCGAGCACGCGGAGGCTGCCGAGCACGTTCACCTCGGCGTCGTAGACCGGTTGTTCCACGGAAGCCGCCACGGATATCTGGGCGGCGAGGTGGAAGATCACCTCCGGCGGCCGGTGGATGACGAGCTCGGTGAGCGACTCGTCGCGAATGTCGATCTGGTGGAAGCGGAACGCTCCCCCCGACGCCCGTGCCTCGGCCAGGTTCGCGAGGGAACCGGTGGAGAGGTTGTCGACGACGTCGACCTCGTGGCCCTCGGCCAGCAGGCGGTCGACGAGCGTCGAGCCGATGAAACCGGCTCCGCCGGTGACGAGCATCCGGCTCACGCCGGGTACCCCCCGCCGCTCAGGGACGTGCCGGCGGGAACCTCGACCCCGCCCCGCACGATGCACCCTGCTTCGAGGCGAGACCCTCTCCCGAGCACCGCGCCCGGCCCCACGATGCTGTCGGTCACGATGCAATCTTCGCCGACGGCGGCGCCGGGGAGCAGGCTCGAACGAGTGACCTCAGCTCCCGCGAGCACACGGGCGGCGGCGCCGACGACCGAGTCCGTCGATACGGCGCCGTCGGCAACGAATGCACCAGCTCCGACGTAGGCCACACCGCACAACGTTCCTTCGACGACGGACCCCTCGGCGACGAAGATGCCGGGCGCCCGTTCGTCACCTGCCGGCCGTGAGGCCGCAGTCCTGCACCCCCGCAGGATGTCGAGCTGAGCCTGCAAGTACGTCGCGGGCGTGCCGGCGTCGAGCCAGTACCCGTCAGACGCTCTTGCGAACAGACGCCTTTCCGCCACGATCGAAGGGAACGTCTCGCGTTCGATCGAGACGCGCCGCCCGGCGGGGATGCGCTCGAGCACGGATGGTTCGACGACGTAGACGCCGGCGCTGATGAGGTTGCTCGGGGCGGTGCCGGGGGCGGGTTTCTCGACGAACCGCACGACGCGGCCTTCGTCATCGCACGCCACCACGCCGAAGGCAGAGGGATCCTCGACGGGGGTCAGCTGGATCGAGGCCTCGGCCGAGTGCTCGATGTGAAAGCGGACGAGGCCCGAGACGTCGCAATCGGTGAGCACGTCGCCGTTGAGGACGACGAAGCGCTCGTCCACGCCTGCGACCTCTGCTGCAAAACGCAGCGCTCCCGCCGTGTCGAGCGGTTCCGGCTCGACCGCGTACACGAGGTCGACGCCTGCGATGGAGCCGGACGGGAAGGCCTCGACGAAGGCGTCGGGCCGGTACCCGAGCGACAGCACGGCCCGACCGAGCCCGTTGGCGCCCAGCCAGCCGACGACGTGCTCGAGCAGGGTGCGGTCGAGGACCGGGAGCATCTGCTTCGGGACGTCGTAGGTGAGGGGTCGCAGGCGCGTCCCTTTGCCACCCACGAGGACGATGACGTCCATCAGCGTCGGCTTCGGCGGGCGACGACGATCGGCCCGGTCAACGCTACGTGGACGAAGTCGTCGAGGCAGACGTCGTCGACGTGGACGTGCCGTTTGCGACCGTCGTCGTCGTCGACTTGCCCTTGGCAACCGTCGTCGTCGTGGTTGCGACCGACGTGGTGGGCACGCTCGAGGTCGTCGGCGTGGGAGCGCCGGCGGCGACTCCGGACGGATCCTCGGTCATGAAGGTCGTCACGGCGGTGCGGGCGGCCGCCGGAGGCTGCGGGACGGCCTCACCCTTCGGGAGGAAGGCGATCGTGATGAGCTGGCCGTCGGCGAACAGGATGCCGTTCGCCTTGGAGGCGGCCACGAGGGTCCCGGTGGTCGAGCTTGGCTTGGGCCAGGTCTCGACGGAGATGTAGCCGGGCTCCGAGCCGCACTTCGTGACACCGTTCTTGTAGTTGAGCGCAGGGCCGGGCTTCGTGAGCACGGTCGTCGTCGTGGTCGTGCTCGAGGTCGAGGTCGTGCTCGAGGTCGTCGACGTGCCCTTGGCCTTCTTACCCTTGGCGACCGTGGTGCTCGTGGTCGAGGACGTGCTCGTCGTTGATGACGTGCTCGTGCTGCTCGAGGTTGTCGTGGTGGCCTTCTTGCCCTTTGGAAGCGTCGTCGTCGTCGTGGTGGTGGTCGTCGTGGGCACCGGGACCGGCTTGCCCGGGAACTGGAGGAGGTTGCCCGAGACGGCGGCACCTTCGATGAGCAGGTAGGCGCCGAGCGAGGCGTTCTTGCCCTCGTAGGCGCTCGCTTCGGGCGAGAGGCTCGGTTCGATGCGCACCACGCCGTTGCCGATCGAGGCGAGGGGGTCGGTGGCCACGTTGTCGACCGGCAGGGCTGTCGGCACGAACGTGCCGCACACGTCCACGGCGACGGCCGCCTGCCATTCGTCGGCGGCTGTCGGCGGCACGGACGGCTTCGCAGCTGCCGTCACCGGATGGATCAGCTCATAGCGGCTGTAGGAGACGAGGGAGACCCCGAGCAGGCAGATCACGAGCAGGACCAGGTACCACGTCACCGGGGTCTGAGCGCGGTAGGTCCGGCCGCCACCCGATGCGGCGGCGCGCGCGACCCTGCGGCTGAAATTCTCACCGGGCACGTCGGCAACCTTAGTCGGACCGAGACCGCAGTCTGGATCGCGGGCTCAGCAGGTGCTCCGCCCAGGCAAGGATGAGGCGCGCCGCCAGCCCGGCGGCCACGATCGGCAGCAGGAGACGCTCGCGGCCGTCGGCGGTCTGCCGGGCGAAGCGCCAGATCGAGCGGTGGTGCTCCACGAGCATCCGATAGGGGTGTTGGGACGCCGACAACCCCTGCGTGTGGACGATCTCGGCTGCCGGCTCGTAGCGGATCTCCCATCCGGCCCGCCGCAGCCGCCAGCACAGGTCGACGTCTTCGACGTACATGAAGTAGTTCTCGTCGAAGCCGCCGACCTCGTCGAACGCCGTGCGGCGGGCGAGGAAGAACGCCCCGGACACCCAATCGGCCTCTCTGGCCTGATGCTGCTCCTGTCCGATGTGCCGGTAGCGGCGCGTCCACGGGTTCCCGCCCCAGAACAACCCAAGAAACCCATGCCCGATCGCCTCGCCCATCCCTGGGAACTCACGTCCCGACGGGTACACGACACCGGACGGCTCGCGCACCATCGGCCCGGCCAGCCCGACATCCGGCAGGCGGTCGAGCAGGGCCGCCAAGGTCGTCACCGCACCCGGCCTGGCCACGAGATCCGGGTTGCACACGAGCAGATAGTCCGCCTTCGTCGACTGTGCCCCGAGGTTGGCGGCGGCGCCGTAGCCGAGATTGCGGGCCGAGCGGACGGCCTTGGCCTCCGGGCATTGCGCCGCCAGGACTGCCATCGAGTCGTCGACCGATGCGTTGTCGACGACGATCACTTCGGCCACGCCTTCGGCTTCGAGGCTGGCCGCGCACTGGGCGACGGCGGCGCCGGCGTTGTAGTTCACGACGACCGCGGCCACCCGACTCGCCGGCTCATCCACCAAGGAGCTCTCCGACGAGCCGGGCGAGGGCGTCCTCCCAGGCGGGCAGCAGGGCCTCGCCAGCGAGCCGGAGAGCGGCGTTGTCCAGTATCGAGCAGGCGGGGCGGGGCGCCGGGCGGGGAGGAACCAGGTCCGCCGTGGAGATCGGCTGGACGCGGTCGGGGTCGCTGCCGGCGAGGCGCAAGACCTCTCGGGCGAATCCGAACCAGCTCGTAGCGCCCTGGTTCGTCACATGGAACACGCCGGGCCGACGTACGACGGCGAGGTCGACGACCTTGACGGCGAGGTCGCCGGCGAGCGTCGGGGATCCCACCTGGTCGTCGACGAACTGCAGAGCGGCGCGCTCGGCCGCCAGGCGGAGGACGGTCTTGGCCATGTTCGCTCCCGTGCGCCCGACGACCCAGGCAGTCCGCACGATCGTGTCGGACGGCGCCAGCTCGCGCTCGCCGGCCAGCTTGGAGCGCCCGTACACCGACATCGGGTTAGGCGTGTCCCATTCGTTGTACGGGCGGGCTGACGACCCGTCGAACACGTAGTCGGTGGAGAGATAGCAGACGTGGGCGCCGACGAGGCGGGCGGCCTCGGCGACATGGCGCGTGCCGAGAGCGTTGATGCGGAATGCCCGGTCGGGGTCGCCTTCGCAGGCGTCGACTGCGGTCCACGCAGCCGGGTGGATGACGACGTGAGGCTCTGCGCTCGCGACGGCCGCCAGCACCGAGTCGCGGGAGGCGAGGTCGAAGTCGTCACGAGTCGCCGCCGCGATGTGCCACGTCGATCCATGACGACGATCGGCGGCCCGGCGTTCGAGCTCTGCGACGATCTCCGACCCGACCTGCCCGGCGGATCCAGTGACGAGAATGCGCAAGGTGGGCTCAGCCGCCCGAACCGGGAGTCGTGGGCGCCCCCGGGTCGCCCGCATCGGCGCCGGCCCGCGTCCAGGCGTCCTCCACCACGGGCGAGCGGCCGATGAGCGGTTCCCACCAGGCCTGGTTGTCCTTGTACCACTCGATCGTGGCGGCGATGCCCTCGTCGAAGGCGATCGAAGGCGCCCAACCGAGCTCCGAGCTGATTTTCGTCGAGTCGAGCAGGTAACGCCGGTCGTGACCAGGTCGGTCCGGCACGATCGTCTTGAGGGTGTCCGGCTGGTCGGTGGCGGCGAGGACGATGTCGGCTATCTCCTCGATGCTGGCCTCCTTGCCGGAGCCGACGAGGTAGGTCTCACCGACGCGCCCACGGTCGAGCACCGCCTCGATGGCGCTGCAATGGTCGTCGACGTGCAGCCACTCGCGACGGTTCTTCGTCGAGGCGTACAGCGGCAGGGCCTCTCCTTTGAGCGCCCTCGTCGCGAAGAGCGGGATCACTTTCTCGGGGAACTGGTATGGCCCGTAGTTGTTGCAGCAGTTCGTGATCGTGGCCTTGAGCCCGAACGTCTCCCCGTAGGAGCGCACGACGTGGTCGGCGGAGGCCTTCGAGGCGTTGTATGGAGTCCGGGGCCGGTAGGGGGATTCCTCCGTGAAGGCCTCGTCGCTGTCGAGATCGAGGTCGCCATAGACCTCGCAGGTCGAGATGTGGTGGAGGCGATTGACATCGAGGCGCCGAGCCACCTCACACAAGGCCAACGTCCCCATCACGTTCGTCCGGAAGAAGCGCGCCGGGTCCAGCACGGCCAAGCTGTTGTGGGACTCGGCGGCGAAGTTGACGATGGTGTCGATGCGGTGCGACCCGATCGTCTCGGCAACGAGGGCCTCGTCGGCGATGTCTCCGTGCACGAAGACGACCCGGCCGTCGCCTTCGAGGTCAGCGAGGTTCTCGCGGTTGCCCGCGTAGGTGAGGACGTCGAGCACCACGAGCGCGTCACCGGCGTGTCGCACGGACCAGTAACGGGCGAAGTTCGAGCCGATGAAGCCGGCGCCACCCGTGATCAGGAGTCTCATGGCCCCGAGGCTACGCCGCGGACGTGCACGACATCGCCGGCCGAGACCGTCCGGACGCAGGCTCCCACGTCGACGAGCAGGTGACCCTCGTCGTTGACGTCGAGTGCTCTGCCCACGAAGGTCTCCCCCGGCAGCTCCACCCGTACGAGCAGTCCAATGGTCGAGAGGTTGCGGCGGTACTCAGCAGAGAGCGATCGGGCGGCATTCGGGCGCTCCTCGAGGGCCAGGTAGCGCTGCGCCACGCGGTCGAGGAGACGGTCGGCCACGGCGTCATGGTCGACCGGCCGGCCGGCGATGCGGTCGAGCGACGTGGCTCCTGCGGCGATGGCGGCGGCATCCGGGTCGTCCCGCCGCGGCCAGTCCGCCGGCCAGTTGCAATTGATCCCGACGCCGACGACGACGGCCGGCCCTGCGTTCCCCGTGGCCGGCCCTGCGTTCCCCTTGACCGGCCCTGCGGCGCCGGCGCCCAGCGGTGCAGGCTGCGCGGGCGGCGACCAGGCAACCTCGGCGAGCAGTCCGGCGACCTTGCGGCCGCGTGCCTCCAGGTCGTTCGGCCACTTGCACGTGAGCTCCACGCCGGCGGCATCCGCACAGGCGTCGCGGGCCGCCAGCGCCACGAGCCAGGAGAGCAGGTGCCAGCTCTCGGGCGGCATCTCCGGCCGGAACAGCACCGAGCACAGCACCGAGCCGCCGGCGGCGTCGACCCACCTCCGGCCCAACCGGCCCCTTCCGGCCGTCTGGCTGTCCGCCAGCACCGAGGTTCCCTCGGCGGCGCCGTCCCGTGCGAGGTCGGCCAGGTAGCGGTTCGTCGAGTCCACGACATGGAGCCGCACGGGCGACCGAAACATGCCCTCACCGCTTCGCCTCGTAGATTCATCGGCACCGCGGGTAGCCTGCTCGGCTGAGCCCTGCGGATCACGATGATCCCCCAGCGTCGGATCTTCAGGCATCGGCAGGCGACCTTAGGCGCCGAGGAAGGGGAATTGTGTTCGAGAAGGTGTTGATCGCCAACCGGGGCGAGATCGCCGTGCGCGTGATCCGCACATGCCGTGAGCTCGGGATCGCCACCGTCGCTGTGTACTCGGATCTGGATCGTGACGCCCTTCACGTCCGCCTCGCCGACGAGGCGTACTCGCTCGGTGGCCAAACGGCAGCGGAGAGCTACCTGAACACCGAGGCGATCGTTGCGGCGATCGAGCAGAGCGGGGCTGACGCCGTCCACCCCGGCTACGGCTTCTTCTCGGAGAACGCCGCTTTTGCACGAGCCATCGCCGGTGCAGGTGTCACGTTCATCGGGCCGCCGCCGGAGGCAATCGAGATCATGGGCGACAAGATCTCGTCGCGCATCGCCGCCGAGAAGGCGGGAGTCGCCGGCGTGCCTGGCCGCAGCGCGCCCCTCAACGACCCGTCCGAGGTGATCGCGTTCGGCGAGGAGTTCGGTTGGCCGGTGGCGATCAAGGCGGCCCATGGTGGCGGCGGGCGCGGGATGAAGGTCGTGAACGGGCCGGACGAGGCGGCCGAGGCGATGGAATCGGCCCAACGAGAGGCCACGGCCTACTTCGGGAGACCCGAGATCTACCCCGAGCGCTACCTCACCTGGCCCCGTCACATCGAGATGCAGGTGTTTGCGGACAAGCACGGGAACGCCCTTTGGCTGGGCGAGCGTGACTGCTCCTACCAGCGCCGCCACCAGAAGCTCATCGAGGAGTCGCCGGCTCAAGACTTCCCCGACGACGTCCGCCAGGAGATGGGCGAGGCTTCGGTCCGGATTTGCAAGGCGTGTGCCTACGAGGGCGCCGGCACGGTGGAATTCCTCTACGAGGAGGGCTCGTTCTACTTCCTCGAGATGAACACGCGGCTCCAGGTAGAGCATCCCGTCACTGAGCTCGTCACCGGGCTCGACCTCGTGGCGCTGCAGCTCCGGGTCGCCGCCGGCGAGCCGATCGGCTTCACGCAGGCGGAGCTGGCGGACCGTCGCCGCGGCCACGCCATCGAGTGCCGTGTCAACGCCGAGGATCCCACGGGCGGCAGGTTCCTGCCGAGCCCGGGGCGGATCGATCGTTTCCGGGCACCGGGCGGCTTCGGCGTCCGCACGGACGGTGGTTACGACTCCGGCGACACGATCAGCCAGTTCTACGACAATCTCGTCGCCAAGGTCATCGTGTGGGGTGACGACCGGGAGTCGGCTCGCCGGCGCATGATCCGGGCACTCTCGGAGACCGTGGTCGACGGCGTAGCCACCACGATCCCCGCACACGAGGCGATCCTCGCCCACCCGGACTTCATCGCCGCCACTCACTCGACGCGCTGGGTCGAGGAGCGCCTCGACTTCTCAACGGTCGTGGCGGCGCCGGCGGCGGCCGCGACCGACGGCGCCGGTGCCGAGCACCGAGTGCTGCGCGAGGTGGACGCCGAAGTCGACGGCCGCCGCTACCGGGTGAAGCTGTGGGTCCCGGAGGCCGAAGCCGTCACGAGGGCGTCGGGCGCCGGCAGCGCCACACCGAGCCGGGCCTCGCGGTCGCGTTCGTCCGGGGCCCCCGTGCCAGGCGGAGACGGCCGCGTGACCGTTCCGATGCAGGGCACCATCGTGAAGGTGCTCGTCAGCGAAGGTGACACCGTCGAGGCCGGTCAGACGCTGTGTGTCCTCGAGGCGATGAAGATGGAGAACCCGATCAACACCGATCGCGCAGGAACCGTGAAAGAGCTGAAGGTGGCCGTCGGCGACGCCCTCGGCGCCGGCGACGCCGTGGCGGTGATCGCGTGAGCGGCGCCCTCACTCTGAAGGAGCTGTCGGCCTCCACCGTCGCCCACGACCGTGACGTGCTCGTCGGGCTGTCACACCGGATCCACGGGAAACCGGAGCTCGGTTTCGAAGAGGAGAGCGCCTCCGCCTGGTGTGCCGAGCAGCTGGCTGATGCCGGCTTCTCGGTCGAGACCGGGGTCTGCGACCTGCCGACGGCCTTCGCCGCCACAGCCGGTTCGGGGCCGTTCGTCCTGGCGATCTGCGCGGAGTACGACGCCCTTCCTGGCATCGGGCATGCCTGCGGCCACAACGTGATCGCCTCGGCTGCCATCGGGGCGGGCCGGGCGCTGGCCCCCATCGCCGACGATCTCGGCATCACGATCAAGGTCCTAGGGACGCCCGCCGAGGAGGGCGGTGGCGGGAAGATCCTCATGATGGAGCGGGGGGGTTTCGACGGGCTGAACGCTGCGATGATGGTCCACCCGGCACCCGGCGAGCTCGACCGGATGCCCTGTCTCGCCGTCGAGCACTTCGACGTCGTCTACCGGGGCAAGGAGGCGCACGCCTCCGCCTTCCCGGAGCGTGGCGTCAACGCCGCCGACGCCTTGACGGTGGCCCAAGTGGCGATCGGCCTCCTGCGCCAGCACGCCGGCTTCGGCGACCAGGTGCACGGGATCGTGACGCTCGGGGGCGCCGCTCCCAACATCGTGCCGGCGCACACCGAGGCGAAGTACTACGTGCGGGCGCGCACGGTGAAGGCGTTGGAGGAGTGGTCGCCGAGGGTGAGGCGGTGTTTCGAAGCGGGTGCCGTGGCGACGGGATCGTCCGTCGAGATCGTTCCGAAGGGGCCGACATACTCGGAGTTCCACACCGACGAGGCCATGACGGCGCTCTACCAGGCGAATGCCGAAGCACTCGGTCGCGTCTTCCCGCCGGTGGGAGAGCGGACGATGAGCGGGTCGACGGACATGGCGAACGTCTCGCTGTCGATCCCGTCGATCCACCCGATGCTCGGGCTCGACTCGTTCCCCGCTGTGAACCACCAACCGGAGTTCACGGCGGCGGCGGGCAGTCCGATCGCCGACCAGGCAGTGCTCGACGGTGCCATGGCCATGGCCTGGACGGTGATCGACCTCGCCGGCAGCTCACAGGAGCGCAAGCGGCTCACGGAGAAGGCGTATCGCCACGACGGGTGACGGCGCCGGCCTGGGCTGAGCCCCACTCGGCGATTCCGCCGACCAGTTCGGCGAGGTCCGGCGGGTAGACCGCCTCCGTCGTCGCCTCCAGCTCTTCGAGGCTCCACCAGTGGTGCCTTGTCACCGAACGGCGCTCGTCCTCGGTCCAGCCGGTGACGTCCATCTCGGTGTCGGCGCCGCTCACCGGTATTTCGACGGCATAGAACCGCTGGCGCTGCAGGTACGTCACACCCTCGAAGCTGAACTCGACCACGTCCTCCCGCACGACGCCGCCGAGGTCGGTGATCGCAAAGCCCGCCTCCTCCCGCAGCTCCCGGTGGGCCGCCGCCTCGAAGCTCTCGCCGGCGTCGAGCCCGCCTCCTGGGGTGAACCAGAAGCGCACGTGGGGAATGGCGGGGTCACACCCCTCGAACATGAGCAGGCGCCCAGCGACGTCGCGAACCACGACGCGAGCACCTCGGCGAGCAGTCGCCGCCGGCGGTTGCTCCTCGCCTGGATCGGTCACCGCCCCGGCTGGTACTCGCCGAAGGCCTCCCGCAGCACGTCTGACACCTCGCCGAGCGTGGCCTCCGCTTTGAGCGCCGCCCGCATCGGCACGAGCAGGTTCTGCGTGCCCCGAGCGGCGCCGGCGACGTCACCGAGCAGGTGGTCCACTAATGCCTGGTCGCGGCGGCTGCGGACGGCGCGCAGGCTGTCGACCTGCCGGCGCTGCAATGCCGGGTCGATCGGGAAGACGTCGGGCTCAGTCGCCTCCGACTCGACGAAACGATTCACGCCCACGACCACCTTCTCCCCGGAGTCCACGCCCTTCGCGAACTCGTAGGCGGCTTGCTCGATCTCCTCTTGCATGTAGCCGGCCTCGATGGCGGCAACGGCGCCACCCATCTCGTCGATGTGCTCGATGTACTCGAGCGCCAGGCGCTCGACCTCGTCGGTCAGCCATTCGACGTAGTAAGAGCCCGCCAGCGGGTCGACGGTCTCGGTCACGCCGGACTCGTAGCCGATCACTTGCTGGGTGCGCAGTGCCAGCTTGGCGGCGCGCTCGG